>NZ_JBFABB010000017.1:0-89083 GCF_040640035.1 Micromonospora sp. NPDC023633
GGCGCACCGGCGCCGGGGTCGCGGGCGCCGCCGGGCGCGACACGGGGAACTCCGCCCGGACCGCGGCTGCCAGTGCCGCTCGGCGCTGACGGGCCGCGCCCAGCCGATCGGCGAGCCCCTGGTACGTCGCGCGGGCCCGCTCGACCTCGCCGCCGAGCGCGACGATCTCCCGGTCGAGCCGGACCACCTCGGCGGCGGCCGGGTGCGGCGGCCGGCCGCACCCGGAGCAGCCGGAGCCGAGGTCGGCCGGTGCGCCGCAGGCGGGACAGGGGTAGCCGGTGTTCTGCACCCGGCCATCATGGTGGCCGGGAGATCACCTGACCAGAGTGCGGGTACTCAGGGCCGGGTGTGCTCGTGCACCCAGGTGGCGTAGCCGGGGTCGCCGCTGTCCACCCGGGTCACCAGGATCTCCGGCACCTCGTACGGGTGGCTGGCCCGGATCTGCTCCACCAGCGCGGCGGCCCGGTCCGGCGCCGTCTTGAACTGCACCGACCACTCGGTGCTGGTCTCCACCCCGGAACGCCACCAGTAGGTGCTGTCCACCTGGCCGCCCACCTGCGCGCAGGCCGCGAGCCGACCGGCGACGGCCGCGGCCGCCATCACGTCAGCGACCGAGCGGGCGTCCACCACAGTCGTCACCACGCAGATCTGGTCCACCAGCGCACCCTACGCGGCAGCGTCCCGGTTGGCCGCGATCCACTCGTCGATCCGGGCCCACCAGTCGAAAAGCCAGTCGATCCGCTCCTGGCGACCGGTGGGCACCTCCTCGGGCGGCACCGACCAGAAGCGCATGGTGATCCGCTTGTCCATCGGCAGTTCCCGCCACACGTCGCCGACGGTGAGCATCCGGTCCAGGCCGGTGTGCGCCACGAAGATCACCCCGGCGTCGGGCGCGGCGTCCAGCGCCGCGAGCAGCCCGCCCGGCTGCGGGGCGAGCACGTGCCGCATCCGTTCGGCGCGCCGCGCCATCCGTTCCAGGCCGAGGCCGCGCAGCCGGTCGATGGCCCGCAGCCGGCGGCCGGGGGTGAAGTTGCCGCCCTCCGGGAAGATCACGAACGCGTCGTCGTCGTCCAGGCCGTGGGCCAGGTGCCCGATCTGCTCGGTCAACGATCCCCGGCCCTCGGGGCCCGGCGCGAGGAAGCGGTTGGGCAGCCGGTTGAGCAGCACGTCGACCGCCGGATCCCACTGAAGGCTGTCCTTCAGCACGATCCGCGGCTCCCGGTTGAACCAGTTGACCAGGGCGTGGATCAGGATGAACGAGTCGCCCGGGCCGGCGTGCCGGCAGAGCACCAGCTCGGGCCGGCCGGGCAGGGCCGTGTCGGGGTCGGTGCCCACCACGTCGATGCTCAGGTGCAGCGCCCAGCGGGCGTGCCAGAAGAGCGCCCGCAGGAACCAGCCGGCGAGCACGTAGTGCGCCCGCTGGAAGGCCGGCGACCGGACCCGCCAGCCGAAGCCGGAGGCGACCCAGAGCAGGAAGAGCGCGAGCAGCGCCGTCGCGTCCCAGACCAGGTAGACGCAGCCGAGCCAGAGCAGGCGCAGCGGTCGCAGCCGGCCCGGGACCAGCGGCGAGGCGGCCGCCGCGAGCAACGCCCACACCGGCAGGGTCGTCACCACCAGGAAGGCGAGCAGCACCACGCCGGGGGCCAGGAGCAGCCGGCGTACCCACTGCGGCGGCAGGGGCATCAGTGTTCCAACTGCGTCGCCAGGTAGCGCCGGGAGGCCGTGTAGGCGCGGCTGATCCGCCGCCCCACCGCCGCCATGTCCCGGTACGCCCACGGCGTGTCGTCGCGCGGCTCCAACCCGCCGGTGGGCAGCACGTGCACCTCCACCCCGTCGGGCAGGGCCGCCATCTCCCGGGCGAACCGGTGCCGCCGGGCGATCTCGAACGCGACCTGGGCGATCTCCCAGGGCCGCCGGGGCGGGCTCAGCTCCCGCTCGATCCGGCCCACCTGGAGGACGAAGATCCGCGTGGCCCCCACGGCGACCGCCTCGCCGATCGGGATGGAGTTCACGATCCCGCCGTCGACGTAGTGCTGGTCGTCGATCCGGGCGGGCGGCAGCAGCCCCGGCACCGAGGCGGAGGCGAGCACGGCCGGCACCAGCGGCCCGCTGTCGAACCAGTGTTCGGCGGCGCGTTCGATGTTGGCCGCGCAGCAGCGGAAGGGCACCTGGAGATCGGCGAAGGTGGTCTCCGCACCCAGCTCGGCCTCCAGCAGCTTGCGCAGCGGGCGGGGCGAGTGCAGGTGGGTGCGGGCGGCGAAGCGGCGCAGTTGGCGGGCCACCGAGTCGCCGTACACCTCACTGGCCTCGGGTGAGGCCCAGAGCCGGACCAGCCGGTCGGTGACCGCCTCGGACGGTTCGGCGGCGACCAGCGCGCCGTTGACCGCCCCGATCGAGGTGCCGAGCACCACGTCGGGCCGGATGCCGGCCCGGAACAACGCCCGCAACATGCCCACCTCGACCGCGCCGAGGACACCCCCGCCCCCGAGCACGAACGCCACCGGTCCCGACATGGCTTCATCCTGGCACGGGCGGAAAAGGGGCCGTCCGGTGCGGCCCGGCGAGGTGGCCCGGGGTGGCGCCGGCGGCCGGGCCCCGGTTCCGCCCGTCGGGGTCCGGCCCCGGAAGGTAGCCGACCGTTGACAGGCCCGACACATTCGCGCAACCTGATAGCGCTCCCACAGCGAGGCAGGTGCGATCCGTGAAGCCAGCACTGCACCCCGGCCGATTGCTGGCCCGCCGGTACCGGCTCGTCGACCAGATCGGCGCCGGCGGCATGTCGGTGATCTGGCGGGCGCGCGACGAGGTGCTCGACCGGGTCGTGGCGCTGAAGGTGCTCGCCCCGTCGCTCGCCGCCGACGCCCGCTTCCGCGACATGGTGCGCGAGGAGGCCCGCGCCGCCGCCCAGCTCGTCCACCCGCACGTCACCTCTGTGCACGACTACGGCGAGACGGTCGCGCCCGACGGGTCGATCACCTCGTTCGTGGTGATGGAGCTGCTGGCCGGCGAGGAACTGGAGGTCCGGCTCACCGAGGGGCCGCTGCCGTGGGCCGAGGCGGTCGAGGTCGGCGCCCAGGTGGCGGACGCGCTCGCCGCCGCCCACCGGCTCGGCATCGTGCACCGGGACATCACCCCGGCCAACGTGATGATGACCCGGACGGGGGTCAAGGTGCTCGACTTCGGCATCGCCACCCGGATCGGCGCGCCGGACGACGACGAGGACGGGGGCACCTTCGGCACGCCCGCGTACGTGGCGCCGGAACGGCTCGACGGGGCGCCCGCGCAGCCGGCCACCGACGTGTACTCCCTCGGCGTGCTGCTCTACGAGGCGCTGTCCGGTCGGGTGCCGTACCCGGCGGACACCTGGGAGCAGCTCAGCGAGGCACTCGCCGGGGACGGCCCGCCCCCGCTGGCCGCCATGCCGGGCCTGCCGCCGGAGGTGGCCCGTACCTGCCTGCGCTGCCTGGCGCGGGACCCGCTGGAGCGGCCCACCGCCCGCCAGGTCGCCACGGTCCTGCGCGACCAGTTGCTCCCCGCCGACCCGCAGGCCGCCACCATGCTCGCGCCGACGGTCACCCTCCCGACGCTGCCGACCCCCGCGCCCACGGTTGACTCCGCCCCGTCGACGGGTGCGGCGGGCGGCCCGGCAGGACCGGCCGGGGCGGAGCCGGAGGGCCCGGCGGCATTGGCCGGGGCGGAGCCGGACGGCGGACCCGAGTCGCGCAGCGCCCGCCTCGCCCGCGAGCGCCGCCGACGCCGGTTGCCACGGCCGGTGCTGATCGTGCCGGTCGTGCTGCTCGTGGGGGTGGCCCTGGCCGTGCCCACGATCGGTCAGGAGGAGGCGAGCCCGCCCCGGTCGCTGCCCACCACGGGCCCGTCCGACCCGTCGCCCTCCCCCACGCCGACGGCCGACGCCGCACCGGCCCCGGCGGCCTCCCCGACCCCGACCTCCACCCCGCCGGTCGCGCCCAAGCCGACCCGGACGCCCCCGGAGCGCGCCGACCTCATCGAGGCGGCCAACCGGGTCGACGGGCTGATCGACGCGGGCCTCGACGACGGGGGCATCCGCCCCGACGTCGGCCTCGACTTCCGCAACGAGCTGCGCAACCTGACCGACGCGGCGCGCGCCCGGTCGGGCGACCTGGGCGAGCGGATCGCCCGGCTCCGCGAGAAGGTCGCCATCCGGCGCGGCGAGGGCGCCGTCACCGACGCGTACGCCCGCCGGCTGGACAGCGCGATCACCGCGCTCGGGGCCGCGCGGCTCTGACCGCCGGGCGGTCAGCGGGTCCGGGCCCGGACGGGCTCCCGGGCCGCCGCGGGCGGGGCCGACTCCGCGATGAAGCGGCGGTACACCTCCTCGTACCCGGCGGCCATCCGCTCGGTGGAGAAGTTCTCCGCCACGTGCGCGACGCAGGCCGCCGGGTCGAGGTCCGTCGCCGCCCGCAACGCGCCGGGCAGCTCGTCCACGCGCTCGCAGATCAGGCCGGTCCGGCCGGGCCGGACGAGTTCCGGCACCGCGCCCCGGTCCAGCGCCACCACCGGCGTGCCGGTCGCCATCGCCTCCACCATCACCATGCCGAACGGTTCGTCCCACTGGATCGGCATGATCAGGCACCGGGCCTCGACCAGCAGCCGCAGCGCCTCGGCCCGGTCGGCGTCGAGCACCACCCGGACGTCCTCGCCGAGCAGGGGCCGGACCACCTGGTCGTAGTAGCGGTGCTCGGCCGGCTCGTTGCACTTGCCGGCCAGCACCAGCGGCAGGCCGGCGGCCCGGCACGCCCGGATGGCGAGGTCCGGGCCCTTGTCGGGGCTGAACCGGGCCAGCCAGAGCACCGGCCCGTGCCCGGGCGCGGTCTTGTGCGGGACGCCGCGGACGTCCATCGCGTTGTGCACCGTACCGACCCAGGGCAGCGGCGGATTGAGCCGGCGCTGGGCGTGCGAGATGGCCACCAGCCCGACACCGCTGTCGGTCTCGCTGAGCACGTCGCCGTACTCGCCCACGGGGTTGCCGTGCACGGTGGCCACGGTGGGCACGGCTCGGTGGCCGGCGATCAGCGGGCCGATGGTGGTGTGGTCGTGGACGACGTCGAAGTCGCCCGCGTGGACCCGGTGGTTGACCCGGGCCAGGTGGGCCAGCTCGGGCAGCGCCTCGCCGAGCCGCTCGAACTGGAGCTCGGGCACCGTGGAGACGAACGCGGCCGTGGTCCCGTGCTCGCGGCCGGCGCCGAAGACGGTCACCGCGTGGCCCCGGTCGACCAGCGTCTCCACCAGGCCGGTCACCACCTGTTCCAGCCCGCCGTAGCCGGGCGGTGGCACCGACAACCACGGTGGCAGCACCATCGCGATCCGCAACGGCCGCTCTGCCGATCGGTCGGGCGACGGACGGTCGACGGCCACGGACACCTCCCTGTCGGTCACTGCTGTGGAGCACCGGGCCGGCCTCGTCGCGACCGGTTCCCCGCTGCGCGGGCGGGATCGGCGACGGTTTCCCGTCGGCGGCACCACTAAACCGGACGATCCGGGCGCTCACCGCCCAGGAGGAGCCGCTCCCGCACCGCCCGCACCCCCTCGCCTGACCAGGCCACCCGCTCCGCCTCGTCCCGCTCCCACCAGGAGCGCACGACCCCGGTGAGCACGACCGTGTCCCCGTCCAGCTCGACGGTCACCCGCTCCGTGCCGACACCACGCGCCATCGCCCGCTGGAGGTCGCGCCGGGTCCGCTCGGGGTCGGGACGGGTGGCGGGCCGCACCTCGACCAGGTTGGTCACCCCCCGTACGCCCCGCAGCCGGCGCAGCTCGCGCTCGGCGGTGCGCCGCTGCCAGCCGAACTCCACCTGACCGCGGAGCATCACCCAGCCGTTGGCCACGGTGACGTCCAGCCGCTCCGCCGGGACGAAGCTGTCCCACTCCAGCGCCCGGCTCGCCGCGATGGCGATCTCGGCGTCCGTACGCCCCGGCTCGCCGGCCAGGTGCACCCCGACGTCGTCGGCGACCGCCCGCACCCCCCGTACGCGCTGCGCGCAGCGCTGCGCCGCCCACTTCCGCGCGTACCCGTCGACCCAGCCCGTCAGGGTCACCACGCCGTCGTGGACGGTCACCCCGATCTCGTTCGGCTGCACCTGGGCGTCCCAGGCCAGTTCGTCGAGCACGTCCCGCTGGATCCGCTCGTCGGTCCGAACGGCCGCTGCCGTGGTCATCGCACCCCTCCGTACGCCTCGCCGGGTCCTGCCTGTCCGACGGTGCCGGCGCGACGGGTGACGGCGGTTCACCCGGACCGGGTGAACCGCCGTCGAGAGGGAGCGGCGGGTGACGGAGCCAACCCCCTTGGCCCCGCCACCCGCCGCCGGAGGGAGGAGGAAAGTCTTCGGTTGCCGGTTACGACGTCTCGGCGAGCGTCACGGTTGCCCTGGCTTCGGTGCCGTTGCGCTTGTAGGTCACCTCGACCCGGTCGCCGACCTTGCCGGCCTGCACGGCGCCGACCAGGTCGTCCGAGTCGTTGACCACCTTGTCGCCGAACCGGGTGACCACGTCGCCGCGCTGCAACCCGGCCTTCTCGGCGGGGCTGCCCGGGGTGACGGTGGCGACCAGGGCGCCGCCGCCCTCGGCGGCGGTCACGCTGACCCCGAGCGACGGGTGGCTGACCTTCTCGCCCCGCTGGAGCTTGCCGGCGACGTCCTTGGCCTTGTTGCTGGGGATCGCGAAGCCGACGCCGATGTTGCCGCTGCTGCCCTGCCCGGCGGTGGCGATCGCGGTGTTGATGCCGATCACCTCGCCCCGGGTGTTGACCAGCGCGCCGCCGGAGTTGCCCGGGTTGATCGGCGCGTCGGTCTGGAGCAGCCCCGCGATCGAGCTGGCTCCCTGGCTGGGCTCCTGCCGCTGCTCGCCACTGCCCGCCTGGATGGTGCGGTCCCGGGCGCTGAGGATGCCGGCGGTGACCGAGCCCTGCAGGCCCAGCGGGCTGCCGAGGGCGAGCACCTGGTCGCCGACCTGCATCGCGTCGCTGTCGCCGAAGGTGGCGGGCTTCAGGTCGCTGACGCCGTTGGCCTTCACCACCGCCAGGTCGGTCTTCGGGTCGGTGCCCCGGATCTGGGCCTGGGCGGTCTTGCCGTCGGAGAAGGTCACCACCACGCTGCCGTCGGTGGCGGAGGCGACCACGTGGTTGTTGGTGAGCACGAAGCCGTCGGCGGTGAGGATCACGCCGGAGCCCTCGCCGTTGTCCGTGGCGATCGAGACGACGCTGGGCTGCACGGCGGCGGCGATCCGGGGCAGGTCGGCGCTGTTGATGACCGGCGCGGCGGAGTAGGTGCGGGTGATGCCCGAGTCGCCGTCGACGGCGAGCGCGAGCGCCCCGCCCGCGACGCCCGAGCCGAGCATCAGCGCGAACACCGCGACGCCGGCGCCGGCGAGCTTGGCGATCCGGCCGGGTCGAGGGCCCGCCGTCTGCGGTGCCGCCCAGGGCGGCACCGGCTGGCCGGAAGGGTGCGGCTGCTGGCCGTACGGCTGTCCCGGCTGGCCCCCGCCGCTCCAGCCGGACTGCTGGCCGTACCAGGGCGCGCCGGGGTGACCGGCGGCCTGCGCGTGGCCGGGCTGCGGATAGCCGGGCTGGCCCGCGACGTGCGGGTGACCGGGCTGGCCCGCGACGTGCGGGTGACCGGGCTGGCCCGCGACGTGCGGGTGACCGGGCTGGCCCGGGAACTGCGGGTAGCCGGGCTGGCCCGGGAACTGCGGCTGTCCGGGCTGGCTGCCGGCCTGCGGCTGGGGCTGGCCGGGGACCGGGTGCTGCGGAACGGCCGGGGCGGGCGCGAAGGGGCCCGGCGGGGTGGGCCGGTCGGGCGAGCCGGCAGCCTCGGGGGCGCGGGCCGGCTCGGCGGCGCGCGGGGCGCCGTCGCCAGCGGCCGGGTTGTCGGCGGCCGGGCCGGACTCCGCGGTACGGGGCGCCTCGCCGCCGGCCGGGGCGGAGCCACCGGCGGCCGGGGCAAAGTCGCTGCCGGGCGCGGTGGTGAAGCCGACGGTCGGGGCGGACTCGCCGCCGGACGCGGTGGCGAAGCCGACGGTCGGGGCGGACTCGCCGCCCGGCGCGGTGGTAAAGCCCGCAGTCGGGGCGGAGTCACCGCCCGGCGCGGTGGCGAAGCCGACGGTCGGGGCGGAGTCACCGCCGGCCGGGGCCGTCGGGGCGGAGTCGGACTGCGCGCGCTCGGCGCGCGGCAGCTCGGCGGTGGGGTGCGACGGCTCGGCGTCGGGGTGGGCCGGCCGGCGCTGCGGGTCGGACTCGTGCTCGGTCATGCGTCCACCTTGACGCGCGGCACTGCGATCCGCCTGGAACGCACCTGAATGTTGGCTGAAAGTCACTCGCCATCACCCTCGGCCCCCGGCACGAGCGGGAGTCGGACCCGGAAGGTCGATCCCCCGCCGGGGGTCCCGGCCACCTCGACGGTGCCGTGGTGGGCGCGCACCAGCGCCGCGACGATGGCCAGGCCGAGCCCGGTGCCGGTGTTGCCGCCGGCCCGCCGGGTCCGCGCCGCGTCCACCCGGTAGAAGCGCTCGAAGACGCGCTCCGCCTGCTCCGGGCTGAGCCCGGGGCCGGTGTCCACCACCTCCACCACGGCCAGGTTCCCGGGCTCGGACCGCAGCCGCAGGGTCACCGAGGCCTCCGGCGGGGTGTGCGTGAGGGCGTTGGTCATCAGGTTGCCGATGATCTGGCGCAGCCGGGCGTCGTCGCCGTAGACCACCAGCGGGCCGGACCCGGGCCTGACCTCCAGCTCGATCCGGCGCTCCGGCGCCACCACCCTGGCGGCCTCGACCGCCTCGCTGGCCAGCACGGGCAGTTCCACCGGAGCGAGGGAGAGCGGTCGCTCCCGGTCCAGCCGGGCGAGCAGCAGCAGGTCCTCCACCAGCAGCCCCATCCGGGCCGCCTCCTGCTCGATGCGGCGCAGCAGGTCGGCGGTCTGCTCCGGCGCCCTCGCCGCGCCCTGCCGGTAGAGCTCGGCGAAGCCCCGGATGGTGGTCAGCGGGGTCCGCAGCTCGTGCGAGGCGTCCGCGACGAACTGCCGCATCCGCTCCTCGGATCGCCGGGCCCGCGTCTCGGAGGCCAGTGCCGCGCCGGCCGCGTCCCGGGCGGCGGCCTCGGCGGACCGGGCGGCGGTCTCCGAGGCGGCCCGCGCGGTGAAGGCGACCTCGATCTGCGTCAGCATCGCGTTCAGCGCCCGGGAGAGCCGTCCCAGTTCGGAGGTCGGGCAGGGTTGCCCCTCCTCGGGGTCGGGCACTCGCCGGGTGAGGTCGCCACCGGCGATGGCGGCGGCCGTACGCTCTATCTCCACCAGCGGTTTCAGGCTGGTCCGGACGATCGCCGCGCCGATGGAGGCGAGCAGGATCAGCACCGCGCCGCCGACCAGCAGGTCTATCCAGACCAGCTGTTTCACGGCGCGGTCCACCTGGATGAGCGGCTGACCCACGGCCAACACCGAGCCGTCCTTCTGCCCCGCGTAGACCACCCGCCAGCGGGTGTGGCCGTCCCGGGACAGGACGGTGCGGGGCTCGCCCACCCGCGCCGCGAACCCGCTCCAGTCCGTGGGAAAGCTCGGCAGTTGCTCGGGGTCGAGGCTCTTGACGTCGTAGACCGTCGGGTACACCTGGTCCTCGTCGGCGATCGCGACGACGTAGCTGCTGGGCAGCATCGCCTGGACCTGGCGGCTGCGCAGCCCGGGAAGCGCCTGCCCGAGGCCCTCGTTGGCCGACTTGATCTGGCCGTCGACCTGGCCGACCAGGTAGTCGCGGAGAAAGAAGGCGGTCAGCGAGCTGATCACCAGCAGCGCGACGGCGACCAGGGCGAGCACCGAGGCGACCAGCTTCACCCGCAGCGGTACGCCGCGCAGCCAGGCCTTGCCCTGGTGGAGCGGGTTCACGCCGCCGGCTTGCGCAGGACGTAGCCGACACCCCGCAGCGTGTGGATCAGCCGGGGCTGGGTGTTGTCCACCTTCCGTCGCAGGTAGGAGATGTAGGACTCGACGATGTTGTCGTCGCCCCGGAAGTCGTAGTTCCACACGTGGTCGAGGATCTGCGCCTTCGACAGCACCCGGTTGGCGTTCAGCATCAGGTAGCGCAGCAGCTTGAACTCGGTCGGCGAGAGCTGCACCCGCTGGCCGGCCCGGTGCACCTCGTGGGTCTCCTCGTCCAGCTCCAGGTCGGCGAAGGTGAGCCGGGAGGGCGCCTGCTCGCCGCTGCTGGTCCGCCGCAGCACCGCCCGGATCCGGGCGGTCAGCTCCTCCAGGCTGAACGGCTTGGTGACGTAGTCGTCCCCGCCGAGGGTGAGCCCCCGGATCTTGTCGTCGGTGGCGTCCCGGGCGGTGAGGAAGACCACCGGCGTGCGGGTGCCACCCTCGCGCAGCATCCGGATGACCTCGAAGCCGTCCAGGTCTGGCAGCATCACGTCGAGCACCACCAGGTCGGGCCGGTGGTCCTTGGCGGCGTTGAGGGCGGCGCTGCCGCTCGTCGCGGTGGCCACGTCGAAGCCCGCGAAGCGCAGGCTCGCGGAGAGCAGTTCGAGGATGTTGGGATCGTCCTCGACGACGAGCAGTCGCGCCTCGGTCTGGGTAGCGGCCATGCCGCCCATCATCCGTGTTCTCGCTGCGTCCGCGCTGGGCGGTCGCTGGAAAGAACCTGTGAGCGGGCGCGGGGCTCAGCGCAGCAGCCGACGCAGCCCGTCCAGCGCGCCGTCGAGCAACCGGACGGCGGTACGCAGCTGCGAGTCGCTCGGCCGGCGCGCCCGGACCAGGGCGCCCACCTCGACGGCGAAGGCGGCCAGCCGCTGGTCGAACTCGTCCAGCGGGGTCGACCCGGGCGCGGGTGCGGGACCGTTCGCCGACGACGCGCCGGTGGGGGGTGTGGGTGAGGGGGCGGGCGTCGGGCCGGAGCCGGGGGGCGCCCAGCGGGTACGGCGGGTCTGCCGGGCCGCCTCGCGCAGCTCCCGCTTCAGGTCGCGGACGGAGCCGCGTACCTCGTTCTGGATCTCCCCGGCCAGCGCGGACAGGTCCTCGACCGAGGCGGCGATGTCCGCCTCCAGGGCGGTCAGCTCGCCGGTCCGCTGCCGAAGCTCGGCCCGGCCCGCCTCGGTGATCTCGTAGACCTTGCGACCGCCAACGGCGGTGTGGGTGACCAGCCCGTCGGCCTCCAGCCGCTGCAGACGGGGATAGATGGTGCCGGCGCTGGGCGCGTAGAGGCCGAGGAAGCGTTCCTCCAGCAGGCGGATCAGCTCGTAGCCGTGCTTCGGGCCGTCGTCGAGGAGCTTGAGCAGGTAGAGCCGGAGCCGCCCGTGACTGAACACGGCGGTCACGGCAGCTCCTCCTCGTCGTCGTCCACCGGGCGGGCGAGCAGCGCGATGCTGCCCGACGTGGCGGACGCGGAGAGCGTACCTCCACCCGCGCCGAGCACGGCTTCGCTGTCGACCATGCCCCCCGGGGCGGCGCTGCCCCGCACCTGGGGGAAGCCGCTGGTGATCCGGCCCGATGTGGTGTGCAGGCGGACCGCCAGGTCGCTGTCGGCGCGGACCCGGACGGTGATGCTGCCGGAGATCGTGTCGAGCCGGATGTCGCTGCGCCGGGGATTGTCCAGGTCGCAGGTGATCGCCCCGGAGACGGTCTGCGCGCGGACCTGGCCGGCCGCGCTGTCGGCGAGGGTCACCTCGCCCGAGACCGTCTCCAGGTCGAGGTCGCCGGCCACGCCCAGCGCCTCGACAGGGCCCGACATGGTCTTCGCCGACGTCCTGCCGCCCAGCCCCTTCAGGGCGATCTGGCCGGAGGTCACCTCCGCCCGGGTCCGGCCGCGCAGGCCCGACGCGACCAGTGAGCCCTCCACCAGTTCCAGGTCGGCCAGCACGTCGGCGGGGACCGCGACGGAGACGTCGACCCGGGGCAGCCGGGACAGCGGGCCCAGCCAGAAGACGAACTCCGAGAGCCGCCGGCGCCGCTGCTGGCGGACGGTGAGCCGGCCGTCGTGGTGCTTCACGAGGACCGGCCGGTTGCCGACCCCCGTGACGTCGACCCGGGCAGGACCGTCGGTGGCCACCACGTTGAGGCGACCGCTGAGCAGGCGTACGTCCAGGCGGGTGACCGTCCCGTCCAGCGTGATCCGCTGCGGGGCGTGCACGGTCCAGTCGGCCATCGGGTGTCCTTCCTCGGCGACGCGCCGCCACGGGCGCGTCGGATGACAGGACACTAACGCGATACATCGCGATATGACAAGCGGCGTCCCAGGTCACGCGGCCAGGTCGAGCCCGCGCCGGCGCCCGCCGGGCGGGGTACCGGCGGCGGCGAGGTGCACGACCGACTCGGCCGCCCGGGCGAGCAGCCGCCGGTCCGCGCCCCGGGCGGGATGCAGAGCGGCGGAGACGGTCACCCGGACCTCCAGGCCCCGGGCGGCCAGCACCCGACGCACCGAGCGGAGCAGGTCGTCGTCGCCGACGAAGGCGGCCGCCGTGGTCGGCGCGCCGGTCGCGGCGCACCGGTAGCCGATCCGCAGCGGCACCACCGGTGCCTGGGCGTCGACCGCCGCCTGGAACAGCGCCGGGCGGAACCCCCGGCCGGGCCGGCAGCCGACCGCGTCGGCGGTGCCGCACCAGGTCGTACCCTCCGGGAAGACCGCCACCGGGCGACCGGCGCGCAGCGCGGCGGTGACCCGGGCCACCGTCGCGGGCAGGTCGCGGGGGCGGGAACGGTCGACGAGGACGGTGCCGGCCGCGGCCGCGAGCAGCCCGACCAGCGGCCAGGACCGGACCTCCCGCTTGGCCACCATCCGGGCCGGCGCGACGGCCAGCAACGCCAGCACGTCCAGCCAGGAGGCGTGGTTGGCGACCAGCAGCGCCCGCCGCCGGGGCGACCGGCCGCGCACCACCAGGCGCACGCCGAACGCGCGCAGCGTCCACCGGGCCCAGCCGCCCACGGCCGCCGCCCGGCCGCCGGCCGGCAGCACCGGCAGCAGCGCCGCCAGCCCCGTGCCCGCCGCCAGCATCGCGAGGACCGCGAGCAGCCGGCCCGCCCGCCGGGCCGGCGACACGCCCGGCACCTCGCCGTCGACCGGGAGACATCTCGGCCCGCACCCCGACGCGGGCAGCCAGAGGCGTCCGGCCGCGCTCACCGTTCGGCCCCGCCGAGGAAGTGCCGCAGGTAGCGGGGGTTCATCCGGTCCAGGGAGAAGAGCACGTAGAAGTCGGCCACCCCGAAGTCCGGGTCGTACGCCGGCTCGCCGCAGACCCAGGCCCCGAGGCGCAGGTAGCCGCGCAGCAGCGGCGGCAGGGCTCCCGCCGCCGGGCCGTCGACCGCCGCCGGCGCGGTCGCCGCACCCGGCTCGGCGAACCAGGGGCGCCTCGGCCGTACGCGCAGTCGCGGCGGGGCCAGGTGCCGGGCGGAGACCTCGTCCCACACCCGCGCGACGGCCCCGCCCCCGTCGGCCACCGGCACCGATGCGCAGCCGCCGAGCCAGCGCGAGCCGCGCAGGTGCAGGTAGCGGACGATGCCGGCCCACATCAGGTTGATCACCGCCCCGGAGCGGTGGTCGGGGTGCACGCAGGACCGGCCGGCCTCGACCAGGTCGTCGCGCAGCGGGTCGAGCGCGGCGAGGTGGAACTCGGTCTCCGCGTACCGCCGGTCGGTGCGCCCCGGCGGGAGCAGCCGGTACGTGCCGACCACCTCCGCGGTGCTCTCCTGCCGGACGATCAGGTGGTCGCAGTACGGGTCGAAGTCGTCGACGTCGAGCCCGGCGGCGCCCGGGCGCAGGACGGCGCCGAGCTCGGTGGCGAACACCTCGTGGCGGAGGCGTTGCGCGGCCGCGACCTCGCTCGGGTCGTCGGCGATCAGCAGGGTGTAACCGCTGGTCGTCAGGGGTGCGCCAGCGGCGTGCAGAACGGCCATGGGACCTGTGTAGGCGGCCCGGGTTGCCGGCCGGCGGGGTGAGGGGTGTCGATGAGGTGAACGGCCCGTGCCGGTGTCGGGCCGACGGCGCGCGAGGCTGCCCGGGGGGCCTCCTCCGTACCCGCCCGCTCTCCCGCGACCCGCCGCGCGGGTGGCCTCGGTCCGGCCGGGACGCGGCCCCGTTTCAGCGGGTGACGCGCAGGTCCCGGGCGAGATGCGAGCGCCGGAACCCCACCGTGGCCAGGCGCCGCAGGTCGGCCCGGTTGTCGTGCATGAGCTGGACGTGGAAGTAGTTGACGTACTCGAGCGCGGCGAAGATGCCGAAGGCCAGCCCCGGGTACGACTGCGCGCCGGGCGCCCGCACGGCGGCCACGGCGCAGGCGGCGACCACGGCGGCCAGGAGGACCGGCAGGACCGCGCGCGCGGTGGCGAAGTGCCGCCGGCCGGGCAGGCGCGGCTCCCCGCGGCGCAGTTGTCGCAGCTTGAGCGCCCAGTACGCCGCGCCCACCACGAGCAGGGCCGCGAACGCCCCGAAGCCGGCGAGGTTCACCGCCGTCAGCGGCAGGCCCACCACCTGGAACCACAGCCACTCCTGCAGGGGAACGTTCAGCATCTCCCACCCGGCGAGGAAGCGGAGCCGACGCCGGGCCGCCTCGCGCGCCGGGCCGGCCCGCAGGTAGGTCCTGGGCACGGCCCCAACAGTGGCACAGCGCCGGGAGAACACCGGTAGGCATGGGCTGCCCGCAGCGGCGCCCCGGTCCCGCCCTGTCACGGGGTGACCGAGGTCAGTCTCGTGGGCGCACGGTTTGCGACGGCGCGGAGTCCGGGGGGCCGGGCAGCAGCAGGGCGACCGCTCGTCGTACGGCCTCGATGTCGTCCTCGCCGGGAGTCCCGTTGTCGCGCATGGCGCGGCGGGCGACCGCGTAGGGCAGGTCGACGACGGCCAGCACGACGTCCGCCAGGCGGTGCCCGGTGGCGTGGGCCACGGCGGTGAGGGCATCGCCGAGGGCGCGGTGGTGGGTCTGCGCCTGCCGGGCGAGCTCGGGTGACGTGTCGCCGCGCAGCAGGTCGCGCAGGGCGTGGCGCAGCAGGAGGGCGGCGTCCTCGGGTTGGGACCGACACCAGGTCAGGACAGCGACCGCGGCGCGGACGCCGGCCTGCGCGTCGGCGGGTGCGAGGGCCGCCAGGTAGACGCGGAGGAAGCGGTCCTGCGCCCGCAGCCAGGCGGCGGCTACGAGGTCGTCGCGGCGGGGGAAGCGGTGGTACACCGAGCCGCTGGAGGCGCCGGTGGCAAGACAGACGGCACGGGCGGAAGCGGCGGCCGGCCCGCCCGAGAGCACCAGCGTGCGGACGGCGTCGAGCATCACGTCGGCCGAGTGCTTGACCGGCTGCGGCATGGGGTAGAGACTACCCTCTACTTGAAATAGCGAATGTTCTCTAGGGGAGTCATGGTCCGCAACATCCACGAGCGGCAGCTCGCGGCACCTTCCGCAGCCGTGGGCGCGTTGATCGACTCCCTGGCCACCCCGGACGACCGGTTGTGGCCGCACGGGCAGTGGCCGGCCATGCGGCTCGACCGCCCACTCGGCGTCGGCGCCCGCGGCGGACACGGGCCGATCGGCTACACCGTCGTCGCGTACCAGCCCGGGGCACGGGTCCGGTTCGAGTTCTCCGCGCCGGCAGGCTTCCGCGGCCACCACGAGTACGAGGTCCTACGGGTCACCGACCAACGCTGCCTGCTGCGTCACTCCCTCGTCATGACCACGCGGTGGCCGGCGTGGGTGAGCTGGCCGATGGTCTACCGCCCGTTGCACGACGCCCTGATCGAGGACAGCCTGGACATGGCGGCCCACCACCTGGGCCTGGCCTCGACCCCGCCGCACCGCTGGACACGGCGGGTCCGGGCCCTGCGGTCACTGATCCGCCGACGGCGGCCCTGACGGCAGCGCCCGTGCCGGTGTCGGGCCGACGGCGTGCGAGGCTGCCGGGGGGCGTACCGGCGACGGGGCCGGGCGCCCTCGCCGGAGGTGTCTGATGATCATCGAGTCGCGCTTCAACGGGCCACCCGGCTCGGGCAACGGCGGCTGGAGCGCCGGGGTCTTCGCCGCCGGTGCCGGCGGCCCGGGGCCGGTCGAGGTGACCCTGCGTCGCCCGCCCCCGCTGGAGACCCCGCTCACTCTCGTCGACGGGGAGGTACGCGACCCGGAGGGCCTGGTCGTCGCCCAGGTCCGCCCCGCGGAGGACCCCCGGGCGGTGGTGCCGCCGGTGGACCTGCCGGCCGCGCGGGCCGCCTCGGCGGCGTACCCCGGGCTGGCCGACCATCCCTTCCCGGGCTGCTACGTCTGCGGCCCGGACCGCGCCGACGGGTTGCGGATCTTTCCGGGTCGGCTGCCGGACGGCCGCACCGCCGCGCCGTTCCGCGTGCCCGGGCCGGTCACCACGCCCACCGTCTGGGCCGCGCTGGACTGCCCCGGCGGCTGGGCCGTGATCGCCCCCGGCCGGCCGTACGTCCTCGGGCGGATCGCGGCGGTGGTCGCGGCGCTGCCCGAGCCGGGCGACGAGTGCGTGGTGACCGGCGTGATGGTCGGCGGCGAGGGGCGCAAGGCGCTCGTGCACACCAGCTTGTACGCCCCCGACGGCACCCTGCTGGCCTGGGCCCGGGCGACCTGGATCGCCGTGGCGGACGACGTCGGATAATCGTCCCTGGGGATGAGGGCCTCCTGCCTGAGGCGGAGGTGGATCTAGGAAGTGCGCCTGATTGACCTGGTTGCGCGCGCCCGCCACGCTGTGTCACGGCGTACCCCGACGCCACCGCACGAAGGAGAGCAATGACTGACGGGCAGAGAAGCCCCACCGGTGACGGTCAGATCGTGGTGTCCGGCCTGACGAAGCAGTACAAGAACGTCCGGGCCGTCAACGACCTGTCGTTCACCGTCCAACCGGGGCGGGTGACCGGCTTCCTCGGCCCGAACGGCGCCGGCAAGACCACCACGCTGCGGATGCTGCTGAACCTGGTCACGCCGACCAGCGGGACGGCGACCATCGGCGGGCGGCGGTACGCCGACCTGACCGACCCGCTGCGGCACGTCGGCGCCGTGCTGGAGGCGTCCAGCGCGCACAAGGGCCGCACCGGCATCAACCACCTGCGGGTGATCGCCGCGGCGGCCGGGCTGCCGAAGCACCGGGCCGAGGAGGCGCTGGCGCAGGTCGGGCTGACCCCGGCGGCGAAGCGCAAGTTCAAGGGCTACTCGCTCGGCATGAAGCAGCGGCTCGGCATCGCCGCCGGCATGCTCGGCGACCCCCGCGTGCTGATCCTCGACGAGCCCGCCAACGGGCTCGACCCGGAGGGCATCCGGTGGATGCGCGGGTTCCTCAAGAACCTCGCGCACGAGGGCCGCACGGTGCTGGTCTCCAGCCACCTGCTGTCGGAGATGCAGCTGCTCGCCGACGACGTGGTGATCATCGCGGCCGGGCAGCTGGTCCGGCAGGGCACGGTCGAGCAGGTGATCGGCTCGATGGCGCAGGGCGTCCGGGTCCGGGTCCGCACCCCGCAGGCCGACGCGCTGACCGCCGCCCTCAAGGAGGGGCCGGCCACCGTCGACGTCGACGAGCACGGCGTCCTGCTGGTGGGCGGGGTGGACGCCCCGACCGTGGGCCGCGTCGCCCTGACGGCGGGCGTCGAACTGCACGAACTGACCACGGAACGGCCCGACCTGGAACGGGTCTTCCTGGAGCTGACGGCCGGAAAGGCGGGCATCCGATGAACCTCGTCCGGTCCGAGCTTCTCAAGATCCGCACCACCAGCACGTGGTGGTGGCTGGCCATCGCCGCGTTCCTGTCGATCGTGCTGGCCTTCGCGCTCAACGCCTGGGTCGCCAACGAGACGTTGAGCGGCAAGGGCGACAACCTGGGCGTCACGGGCGACCAGGCCTCCGCGGGGGCGCAGGCCGCGAACCTCTACACCTCCGGGCAGTACCTGGGCCTGATGTTCGTGATGCTCATCGGCATCCTGATGGTCACCAACGAGTTCTTCCACCAGACGGCGACCACGACGTTCCTGGCGACGCCGCGGCGCACGTCGGTGATCCTCAGCAAGCTGGTCGCGGCCAGCCTGCTGGGCGTCGGCTTCTGGCTGGTGACCACGCTGATCGACCTGGCCGCCGGGGCGGTGTTCCTGTCGGCCAACGGCCACGGCACCCTGCTCGGCGAGTGGGCCGTGCAGCGGGCGCTGCTGCTCAACCTGCTGGCGTACGCGATCTGGACGGTCCTCGGCATCGGCATCGGCACGCTGATCACCAACCAGCTCGGCGCGGTGATCACCGCCGCGGTGCTCTACCTCGTCGGCACGCAGGTGGTGGGGCTGCTGTTCATGCTGCTGTCGAACGTGCTGGACAGCCAGGCCGTGGTCAAGTGGCAGGTGATCTGGCCGGCCGTCGCCTCGACGGTCATGGTCAGCGAGGGCCAGACGGACTTCACCCCGGCGTGGTGGGTCGGCGCGCTCGTGCTGATCGGCTACGCGGTGGTGAGCGGGGTCGTCGGCGTCCTGATCACCCGGCGGCGCGACATCTCCTGACACGTTGCGACGGCGGGGGTGGTGCCGAACACCACTCCCGCCGCCGCGCGACTGGGGCCGATCCCCACACCGGCCCTTACCAGCAGTCGCCCGGACACGCAGCGTTTGGTGAACTTCTGGCATCTTCTGTGAAACCGGCCACCCGGTGGAGGCGGAAATGCCTGTGCCATCCGCACGGCGTAGCCTGGGAGCCGTCTCGTGCGCGCTCGAAGGCAGGGCGTCACCGGACACCGCGTGACACACAAACCCGCGTGAAAGAGGCGATTACCGGCCGTGTCGACCCAGCAGACTTCGCAGGAGAACCCACTGGCGGGTTTCGGCCCGAACGAGTGGATCGTCGAGGAGATGTACCAGCGCTACCTCGCCGACCCCACCAGCGTCGATTCGGCCTGGCACGACTTCTTCGCGGACTACCGCCCGGCGCCCGGCGCCGGGAAGCCGCGCGGAGCTGAGCAGGCCCCGAAGCCGGCCGCCAGGCCGGAGCCCGCCGGGCAGCAGGAGGCGGCCACCGCGGTCGCGCAGCCGGCGGAGAAGAAGCCGGCGGAGAAGAAGCCGGAGCCCAAGCCCGAGCCCAAGCCCGAGCAGCCCGCCGCCAAGGCCGCCCCGGCCAAGCCGGCGCCCGCGAAGGCGGCCCCCGCCAAGCCCGCGGCGGCCAAGCCGACCGCGACCGGCCCGCAGACCACCCCGCTGCGCGGCGTGGCCGCGAAGATCGTCCAGAACATGGATGCCTCGCTGGCCGTGCCGACCGCCACGAGCGTGCGCGCCGTCCCGGCCAAGCTGCTGGTCGACAACCGCATCGTGATCAACAACCACCTCACCCGTGGGCGCGGTGGCAAGGTCAGCTTCACCCACCTCATCGGGTACGCGATGGTCCGCGCCCTGGTCGCCCACCCGGAGATGAACAACTCCTTCGCCGAGGTCGACGGCAAGCCGACCATGGTCCGGCCGGAGCACGTCAACCTGGGCATCGCGATCGACCTGGTCAAGCCGGACGGCAGCCGCAACCTGGTGGTCCCCTCCATCAAGGCCTGCGAGCAGATGGACTTCCGGCAGTTCTGGCAGGCGTACGAGGACGTGGTCCGGCGCGCCCGCCGCAACGAGCTGACCATGGACGACTACTCGGGCACGACGATCTCGCTGACCAACCCGGGCGGCATCGGCACCGTGCACTCGATGCCGCGGCTCATGCAGGGCCAGAGCGCGATCATCGGCGTCGGGGCGATGGAGTACCCGGCCCCCTACCAGGGCATGTCCGAGGCCACCCTGGCCGAGCTGGCCGTCAGCAAGGTCATCACCCTCACCAGCACGTACGACCACCGGATCATCCAGGGCGCCCAGTCCGGCGAGTTCCTGAAGGTCATGCACGAGCTGCTGCTCGGCGAGCACGGCTTCTACGACCAGATCTTCACCTCGCTGCGCATCCCCTACGAGCCGGTGCGCTGGATGCGCGACGTCGCGGTCAACAACGAGGGCCAGATCAACAAGACCGCCCGGGTGCACGAGCTGATCCACGCCTACCGCGTGCGCGGCCACCTGATGGCCGACACCGACCCGCTCGAGTTCAAGATCCGCAAGCACCCCGACCTGGACGTGCTCCAGCACGGGCTGACCCTCTGGGACCTCGACCGCGAGTTCCCGGTCAACGGCTTCGCCGGCAAGCAGCGGATGAAGCTGCGCGACATCCTCGGCGTGCTGCGCGACTCGTACTGCCGGCGCGTCGGCATCGAGTACATGCACATCCAGGACCCGGAGGAGCGGCGCTGGATCCAGGAGCGGATCGAGCGCAAGTACGAGAAGCCGTCGCCCGAAGAGCAGAAGCACGTGCTCAACCGGCTCAACGCCGCCGAGGCGTTCGAGACCTTCCTCCAGACCAAGTACGTCGGGCAGAAGCGCTTCTCGCTGGAGGGCGGCGAGTCGCTGATCCCGCTGCTCGGCGAGGTGCTGGAGGCCTCCGCCGAGGGCGGGCTGGACGAGGTCGTCATCGGCATGGCCCACCGGGGCCGGCTCAACGTGCTGGCCAACATCGTCGGCAAGCCGTACGAGAAGATCTTCTCGGAGTTCGAGGGGCACCTGGACCCACGCTCCACCCAGGGCTCCGGCGACGTGAAGTACCACCTGGGCCAGAACGGCAAGTTCACCACGCCCGACGGCGACCACGCGGTCAAGGTCTCGGTGGTGGCGAACCCGTCGCACCTGGAGGCCGTCGACCCGGTGCTGGAGGGCATCGTCCGGGCCAAGCAGGACCGGATAGACCTCAAGCTGGAGGGCTACACCGTGCTGCCGCTGGCGGTGCACGGTGACGCCGCCTTCGCCGGCCAGGGCGTGGTCGCCGAGACCCTCAACCTCTCGCAGCTGCGCGGCTACCGCACCGGTGGCACCGTCCACGTGGTGGTCAACAACCAGGTCGGCTTCACCACCGCCCCGGAGTACAGCCGCTCCAGCCTCTACAGCACCGACGTCGCCCGGATGATCCAGGCGCCGATCTTCCACGTCAACGGCGACGACCCCGAGGCCGTGGTCCGGGTCGCCCGGCTGGCCTTCGAGTACCGGCAGGCGTTCAACAAGGACGTCGTCATCGACATGGTCTGCTACCGCCGGCGCGGGCACAACGAGGGCGACGACCCGTCGATGTCCAACCCGCAGATGTACAAGATCATCGACTCGAAGCGGTCCGTCCGGAAGCTCTACACCGAGGAGCTGATCGGGCGCGGCGACATCACCGTGGAGGACGCGGAGGAGCTGCTGCGCGACTACCAGTCGCAGCTGGAGCGGGTCTTCAAGGCCACCCGCGACGCGGCCACCACGCCGCGGCAGCTCAGCCGCCCCAAGCGGGAGGACGAGCCGGAGCCGCAGGTGGAGACCGCCACCGACGCCGCCGTCGTCAGGGCCGTCGGCGAGGCCCACGTCAACCTGCCGGAGGGTTTCACCCCGCACAAGCGCATCCAGCAGCTGCTCGACCGGCGGGCCAAGATGTCCGTCGAAGGCAACATCGACTGGGGCTTCGGCGAGATCATCGCGTTCGGCTCGCTGCTGCACGACGGGGTCACCGTCCGGCTCGCCGGGCAGGACTCCCGCCGGGGCACCTTCGTGCAGCGGCACGCCTCCGTGGTCGACGCCCAGACCGGCAACGACTACCTGCCGTTGCAGTCGCTGACCGGCGACGGCGAGCGGTCCCGGTTCTTCGTGCACGACTCGCTGCTCAGCGAGTACGCGGCGATGGGTTTCGAGTACGGCTACTCGGTGGAGAACATCAACGCGCTGGTCTGCTGGGAGGCGCAGTTCGGCGACTTCGTCAACGGCGCCCAGTCGGTGATCGACGAGTTCATCTCCTCCGGCGAGGTCAAGTGGGGCCAGCGCTCCGCGGTCACCCTGCTGCTGCCGCACGGCCACGAGGGCCAGGGCCCGGACCACACCTCCGGCCGCCCGGAGCGGTTCCTGCAGATGTGCGCCGAGGACAACATGCGGGTGTCCATCCCGACCACCCCGGCGAACTACTTCCACCTGCTGCGCCGCCAGGCGCTGTCGCCGAAGCGCAAGCCGCTGGTGGTGTTCACGCCGAAGTCGCTGCTGCGGCACAAGCTCTGCGTCTCCCCGGTGGAGGACTTCACCACCGGCACCTTCCAGCCGGTGCTGCCCGACTCGGGCGCCCCGGCGCCGGAGCAGGTGAAGCGGGTGCTGCTCTGCTCGGGCAAGGTCTACTACGACCTGTTCCAGGCCCGCAACGAGCGCGGCGTCACCGACACCGCGATCATCCGGATCGAGCAGCTCTACCCGATGCCGGTCGAGGAGATCCGGGCCGCCCTGGCGGCGTACCCGAACGCCGAGGACTTCGCCTGGGTGCAGGAGGAGCCGGCCAACCAGGGTGCCTGGTCGTTCGTCGCTCTCAACCTGCTGGAGCACCTGGCGGACGTCCGGCTGCGCCGGATCTCCCGCCCGGCGGCGGCGGCCCCGGCCGTCGGCTCGGCGAAGATGCACGAGGTCGAGCAGACCGCGCTGATCGAGGCGGCCCTGCCCCGCCCGTGACCTGACGCACCACCCAGCGCACCGGGGCAGAGCCGTCGACACGACGGCTCTGCCCCGCTCGCCGTCCCGCCCGGCCCGCACGCGACGGCACCTGTCCGCACCGGCGCGAGAATCCGGCGGCGCCTGGCCACAACAGCACAAGGGCCCGGCGGGGCCTGGCCCCACCGGCGCGAGGGCCCGGCGGGGCCAGCCCGCGCGGAGCGCCGGGACGCACACCGACCACGAGGAGGCAACGGAGAGCATGTACTTCACCGATCGAGGCATCGAGGAACTGGTCCAGCGCCGAGGCGACGAGCAGGTCAGCATGGAGTGGCTCGGCGAGCGCCTGCGCGACTTCGTCGACCTCAACCCCGAGTTCGAGACCCCGATCGAGCGCTTCGCCACCTGGCTGGCCCGCCTCGACGACCCCGACGACGAGTAGCTCTACCCGAGTCAACGGGCGCGGCGTTACAGTGGCGTCGGTCTGTCCGCTCGACGGGTCGGGGTACGGCATGGAGACGCCCAGCGGCGCCACGATCGCGCCGGCCGACGGCGCCCACCGCCGTCCCGCCCGCGCGCGGGCCCCGGAGCGAGCGGGGCCCCGGAGCGACCGGCAGTGGGCCCCGGAGCGGGCGGGGACCCCGGAGCGGGCGGCAGAGGCGCCGTGACCGACGGCTGGGCGGACGTCGCCGAGGTTCCCGGCGCGCGAAAGACGCTGGAACGACACAGTCGCGTCCTGCGCGAGGAAATCCTCGGGGTCGCCGCCCACCTCGCCCCCGGGCAGAGGCTCCCCGTCCCGATGTCCCGGGAGCCGGAGGAGGACCTCTGGCACGAACCACTCTGGTACGCCCGCCGGGCGACGCTCCGTCTCACCACCGACTTCGGCTCGGCCGAGGTTGTCCAGCACATCGCGCACCGGCTCGCGGCGCAGGGCTGGCACACCGATCTCGACGCCTCCTCGACGGCGGTCGCCACCGCGTCGGCCACCCGCGACGGCTTCTTCCTCTGGCTCATGGCGTTCCCCGGCTTGTCCCGGGCCGACCTCGGCGGCAGCACCCCGCCCGTCCTGCTCTACGCGGATCCAGCCGGCATTGCCGTCGGCCCCCCTCCCCCTCCCGCGCCGCCGGAGCGGTTCGTACCGCCCGAGCCGGTCGTCACCGAAGCCACCCGCGAGCCCGGTCACGTGCTCTGCCTCGACTGCGACGGGATCGGCTGGTGCCCGGAGTGCCTCACCCGGGGATACCTCCTCGACGACAGCGGCGAGCGGCGGCGGTGCGTCGTCTGTTTCGGCTCGAAGGTCTGCCAGATCTGCGGCGGCTTCGGCCAGAAGCGCCTCGCCGACATGCCCTCCTGGATGCGCCGCCAATACCCCACCGACCCCACCCACTGACCCCACCCAGCGCCGTTGATCATGGCGTTGTCGGTAGCCGGTCCCGGCGTGTCGTGACGGCAACGTCATGATCGACGAAAGGGGGGCGAAGGACCCGAGCCGGGTGCCCGGCGATCTTCTAGGGTGGGTGCGTGGCCCGGAGTGTGTACCTGACCAGCGTGGGATCCGGCGGCGGAAAGTCGACCGTCGCCCTCGGCCTGGCGGAGCTGTTGTCCCGGCAGGTCGAGCGGATCGGCGCGTTCCGGCCGCTGGTGCGCGGGCACGGCCCCGACCCGATCCTCGCCCTGCTCAGTGACCGCTACCGGATCGAGCTGCCGCTGGCCGACCTGAGCGGCACCAGCTACGCCGAGGCGACCGCGCTGGTCGCCGACGGGCGGCGGGAGGAGCTCGTCACCGGCATCGTCGAGCGGTACCGGGAGGTCGAGCGGCGCTGCCCCGCCGTGGTCGTGGTGGGCAGCGACTTCGCCGACGGCGGCGACGCGGCCGGTCCCCGCGAGCTGGCCTTCAACGCCCGGCTGGCCACCGAGTTCGGCAGCGTGGTGGTGCCCGTCGTCGACGGCTTCGGGCAGGAGCCGGCCGCGATCGCGGCCGCCGCGCGCGGGGCGTACCACGATCTGGAGGACCTCGGGGCGACGGTGCTGGCGGTGATCGCCAACCGGGTCCCCGGCCCGATGACGCTGCCCGAGCTGCCCGTCCCCACGTACGCCATCCCGGAGGTGCCGACCGTCTCGGCGCCGACGGTGGCCGAGGTGGCGGCGGCGCTCGGCGCCACCCTGCTCGCCGGCGACGACGACGCGCTCAGCCGCGACGTGCTCGACTACGTGGTCGGCGCGGCGCACGTGCCGACGCTGCTGGACCACCTGACCGAGGGCGCGCTGGTGATCACCCCGGGCGACCGGGCCGACCTGCTGGTGGCGGCGAGCGCCGCGCACGTGGCCGGCCAGGTCTCGGTCTCGGGGTTGGTGCTGACCCTCGGCGAGCAGCCGGACCCGCGGGCGATGCGGCTGGTCGAGGGGCTCAACACCGGGCTCGCGGTGCTCTCCGTGCCCAGCGACAGCTACGACACCGTCGCCGCGTCCAGCCGGATCGAGGGACGACCCAGCGCGGCCAACCCGCGCAAGGTGGAGGCCGCGCTCGGCGCGTTCGAGCGCTGCGTGGACACCGACGACCTCGCCCGCCGGCTACGGGTCAGCCGCTCCGAGCGGGTCACCCCGCTGATGTTCGAGTACGACCTGATCGACCGCGCAAGGGCCCGGCGCCGGCACCTCGTGCTGCCCGAGGGGGCGGAGGAACGGATCCTGCGGGCGACGGAGATCCTGCTGCGCCGGGGCGTCGCCGACATCACCCTGCTCGGCCGCCCGGACGACGTCGCGCGGCGCACCCGCGAGCTGGGCATCGACATCACCGGCGCGCAGGTGGTCGACCCCGTCACCAGCGGGTGGCGCGACGAGTTCGCCGCCACGTACGCCGAGCTGCGCGCACACCGCGGCGTGACCCTCGACCTGGCCCACGACATCGTCGCCCAGCCCAACTACTTCGGCACGCTGATGGTGCAGACGGGCCACGCCGACGGGATGGTCTCCGGCGCGACCCACACCACCGCCGCCACCATCCGGCCCGCGTTCGAGATCATCCGGAACGTGCCGGGCGTCTCGGTCGCCTCCAGCGTCTTCTTCATGCTGCTCGCCGACCGGGTGCTGGTCTACGGCGACTGCGCGGTCAACCCCGACCCGGACGCCGCCCAGCTCGCCGACATCGCCATCTCCTCGGCGGAGACGGCCGCCCGGTTCGGCATCGAGCCGCGGGTCGCGATGCTCTCCTACTCCACCGGCAGCTCCGGGGCGGGCGCCGACGTGGAGAAGGTCGCGGCGGCCACCAAGCTGGTCCGCGAGCGCCGGCCCGACCTGCTCGTCGAGGGGCCGATCCAGTACGACGCGGCGATCGACCCGGCGGTGGCGGCGACCAAGCTGCCCGGCAGCGAGGTCGCCGGCCGGGCCACGGTCTTCATCTTCCCGGACCTGAACACCGGCAACAACACGTACAAGGCGGTGCAGCGCTCCGCCAGGGCGGTGGCCGTCGGGCCGGTGATGCAGGGCCTGCGTCGACCGGTGAACGACCTGTCCCGGGGCGCCACCGTGCCGGACATCGTCAACACCGTGGCGATCACCGCCATCCAGGCCGCCGCCACCGAGGAGTCGTCATGAACGGTCCCACCGCCCCGCAGGAGCGGGTCCTCGTCCTCAACTGCGGGTCGTCGTCGGTGAAGTTCCGGCTCTTCGACGGCGACCGGGTGGTCGACAAGGGCACCGTGGAGCGGGTCGGTGAGGCCGGCGGCGGGCCGGCCGACCACGAGACCGCCGTCCGGGGCATCCTCGACGGGCTGGACCTGACCGGGCTGGCCGCCGTCGGGCACCGGGTGGTGCACGGCGGGAAGCGGTTCGGCGAGCCGGTGCTGATCGACGACGCGGTGCTGACCGCGATCCGCGACCTCGTCCCACTCGCGCCGCTGCACAACCCCGCCAACCTGGCCGGCATCGAGGTCGCCCGGGCGGCGCTGCCGGAGGTGCCGCAGGTCGCCGTCTTCGACACCGCGTTCCACCACACCCTGCCCGAGGCCGCCGCGACCTACGCGATCGAGCGGGACACCGCCGAGCGGTACGGCATCCGGCGCTACGGGTTCCACGGCACCTCCCATGCGTACGTGTCGCGGCGCACGGCCGAACTGCTCGGCCGCCCGTACACGGAGGTGAACACGATCACCCTGCACCTCGGCAACGGCGCGAGCGCCTGCGCGGTGGCCGGCGGCCGGAGCGTGGCCACCTCGATGGGAATGTCCCCGCTGGAGGGCCTGGTGATGGGCACCCGCAGCGGCGACCTGGACCCGACCGTGATCTTCCACCTGCGCCGGGAGGGCGGGCTCTCCGTCGACGAGATCGACGACCTGCTCAACCACCGCAGCGGCCTGCTCGGGCTGACCGGCGCCAACGACATGCGCGAGGTGCTCACGCGCCGGGCGGACGGCGACCCGGCGGCGGCGCTCGCCTTCGATATCTACTGCCGGCGGATCACCGGCTACGTCGGGGCGTACTACGCCCTGCTCGGCCGGGTGGACGCGGTCACCTTCACCGCCGGCGTCGGCGAGCACGCCGCGCCGGTCCGCGCCGCCGCCCTGGCCGGCCTGGACCGGCTCGGCATCGCGGTGGACCCGGAGCGCAACGCCGCCGCCGGCGACCGGGTCATCTCGCCCGAGGACGCCGAGGTGACCGTCTGCGTCGTCGGCACCGACGAGGAGCGCGAGATCGCCCTCCAGACCCGCGCGGTGGTCGACGCGGCCGGCTGACCGGCCAACCCGTCGGCACGGCACGAGCAGGTCGATCGCCCAGCCCGGCTACTGCAGGCCGCCCTGCCGGCGGGCGTTCACACCCCGCCGGTCGAGGCCGGCGCGGGGTCGCCGCCGGCCTCAGCGCCGGCCCTTGCCGCGGCGCCGCGCGGCTCGGGTACGCCGGACCCGGTCGGGTCCCGGCCCTCGGCGGGGTGATGCGGGTGCGGGCCGGTCGAACATCCCGGTCGGGACGAGGGCCGCGAAGACGAGCGCCCCGCCCGACGCGGCGACCAGCAGCCCGAACGGGATGCCGCCCCAGGAGTTGAGGAAGAAGACCGAGTCGTCGGTGTTGCCGTTGGCGGCGACGAACTCCCCGGGGCGCTCCGGGTCGACCCAGAGCGTCATCACCTCGGGCGGATCGCGCAGACAGCCACCGGCCGAGCCGCAGAGGATGCGCTCGTTGTGCTGGACGCCCTCGTAGTCGTACCAGACCTGGACGGTGTCGGTGCCGCCGCCGCGTCCGACGTTGTCGCGCCGGTCGGTCACGGTGGCCTGGACCGGGACGCCGTCCGCCCGCAACCGCTCCGCCTTGGCGTGCAGGTGCCACTTGTACGCACCGGTGGCCACCGCGTTCGTCAGCCCCGCGAACAGCAGCACCAGGCCGAGGACGGCGCTGCCCCGGTGGATGCCGCGAAGACCGGAGCGGAGCCTCCTCCACCGTCCCGGGGCGCGCTCCGCACCGGGTGGTGGATGGGCCGAACCCGGCCCCGGGCCGCCTGGTGGCTCCATGCGTTCAGCTCAGCGCGAGCCAGGCGAGCAGGGCGACCAGCACGACCGCGACCGCCGCCGCGCCGACGAGCAGCGGCGTCCGGGACGGGCCGGCCGGGGCCTCGGGCTCGGCGGTGTGGGCGAAGGCGCGGAACGCCGCGGTGTTGCCGCTCGGGTCGGTCTGGTTCTCAGGCATGGCGGTGACCCTAGCCAAGCCCGTTCCGTGCCGCCGTCCACCGCGCGCGCCCCGGCGTCAGGTCGAGCCGGCCGGTGGAGGCGATCCGGCCAGGTGGCGGGGACGTCCGGTCCGGACGGCGGGGCCGGTCCGGGTCGTCGGGCACCTACCGTGAAGCGGTGGGGATCAAGCGGCTGGTCGCCGTGCTGACGATGACGCTGCTGGCCGGTTGCGCCCCGGCGGCCACCGCCGCGCCCGGCGCACCGCCGCCGGCCCGTCCGGCGCCCACGGCGGCCTACGCCGTCGGCGTACGCACGTTCACCGTCGACCCGGCCTCGGCGCGCCCCCTCCCGGTGACCGTCTGGTACCCGGCGGAGGGCGGCGCGGTGGCCGCCGGGCGCTTCCCCGTGGTGGTCTACAGCCACGGGCTGCACAGCCTGCCCGAGCTGCACGCCGGGCTGACCGCCCGCTGGGCCGCCGCCGGCTTCGTGGTGGCCGCCCCCGCCTACCCGCACACGCGGCGCGGCGCGGCCCGGTTCAGCCGTGCCGACGTACGCCACCAGCCGGCCGACGGCTGGCGGCTGATCCGGCACCTGGTGCGGCTCGACGCCCAGCCCGGCGACCCGCTCGCCGGGCACCTCGACGTCGCCCGGGTCGCGGCCGCCGGCCACTCGGCGGGCGGCTTCACCACGGCCGGCATGTTCACCTCCGGGCGGTCGGGGCGGCTGCGCGCCGGCATCGTGATCGCCGGGGGCGGGATGGCCGGCAGCTTCGCCGGGCCGGCGGCCCCGCTGCTCTTCGTGCACGGTACGGCGGACCGGATCGTGCCGGTCACGGTCGGCCGCGCCGCCTACCACCGCACGACCGGCCCGACCGCCTTCCTGAGCCTGCTCGGGCAGGGCCACGGCGAGTACCTGACGCCGGGGTTGCCCGGCTTCGACCAGGTCCTCGCCACCACCACCGATTTCCTCCGCTGGACGCTCTACGGCGACCAGGCCGCCGGCCGCCGCCTGCCCGGCGACGCCCGCTCCCCCGGCGTGACGGCGTTCGAGACCCGCCCCACCGGCTGACCCGCCGTCCCGGCCCCGGAGGCGGGCCAGGCAGTTGTGGCGGCCGGCGGAGGCGAGCGTGGTGAGGCGGCCCGCGGAGGCGGACGACGCAGCCGGCGCGCACGAAGGCCGCTTGCGGTGGCGGACGTGCCGGGCCGCACAGGCGCGTGCGTGGCGGACGTGCCGGGGCCGCACAGGCGTGCGTGGCGGCCGGGGTGCGTAACGCCGTGGCGCGGGGAGGACCGCCGGGCTACGGTGCCGCCGTGGACGGTCTCGCGGGGCGGCAACTGGATGGCATCGCCGAGCTGGCCGGGCTGGCGTCGGCGGCCGGCATCGAGGTGTGGCTGCGGGGCGGCTGGGCGATGGACTTCCACCTGGGCGAGGTCACCAGGCCGCACGTCGACGTCGACTGGTACTGCTGGCGCGCCGACGCCGACCGGCTGGCCGGCCTGCTGCGCGGGCACGGCTGGCGGCCCGACCCGAGGATGCCCGTCGACGTGCAGCTCGACCTGATCCGCGACGACGTCGAGATGAGCCTCGCGTACCTGGCGCGGGACGCGACGGGGCAGGTGGTGGTGGGCGCCGGCCCGTGGACGGGGACGGCGCTGCCGGACGGGATGCTGACCGGTCCGCCCGGTCGGATCGGCCCGCTGACCGTCCCGATGATCTCGGTGGCCGCCCAGATCGAGTTCAAGGAGATGTTCCCCGTCTGGATGCCGGACCGGCCCCGCCGTGCGAAGGACGCCGCCGACCTGACCCGCCTCCGCGCCACCGGTGCCGCCGAGCGTCACTCATGATCGGTTGATGCTCCGCCGGGCTCGGAGCCGCGTAGCGCCCGGGCCGACGTCAACGGATCATGGGGGCCGGACCCCGTGGACCGGCCAGGCGGGCCGGGACGTGGGCGGGGTCACCGCGTCGATCCTCGGCGGGCGGGGGCGCACCGCGAGGCACAATCGGTTCCATGCCCCGTCGTGTCACCCCCGCCCTACTCGCCTCCGCACTGCTCACCGCCGGCCTGGTCGGCTGCTCCGACGACGCCGGGCCGGCCCCGCAGGCGGCGGTCCCGCAGGCCACGGCCCCGGCGCCGCCCACGCAGGCGGCCGCCCCCACCCCGCGGGTGCCCGCAGGCACCGCGCCCGAGCGGGCCTTCGCCGTCGGCGTACGGCAGCTGAAGCTCAACCGCGACGGGGACCGGCCGCTGCCGGTGACCGTCTGGTACCCGGCGGCCGGGAGGCCCGGTGGGCAACCGGAGCGGTCGGCGGACGCCGCCACGGGGAAGTTCCCCGTCGTCATGTTCAGCCACGGGCTGAACGGTCGACCGGCGGACTACGGGACGCTGCTGACGCGCTGGGCGGCGGCCGGGTTCGTGGTGGCCGCGCCGACCTTCCCGCACACCGCCCGGGGCGGCGACGGCAACGTGCTCGACGTGCTCAACCAGCCGGCCGACGTGTCGTACGTGCTGACCGAGGTGCTCGCCCTCGACGCCCGCGCCGGCGACCCGCTGCGCGGCCGGCTGGCCACGGACCGGGTGGCGGCGGCCGGGCACTCGGCCGGCGGGGTGACCACCATCGGCCTCTTCACCGCCGGCCGGGACGAGCGGCTGGACGCCGGGGTGGTCTTCGCCGGCACGGCGCTCGGGGTCGGCACCGCCTTCGCGGGCGCCGCCGCCCCGCAGCTCTTCGTGCACGGCGAGGCCGACGAGGTGGTCGAGTACGCCGCCGGCAAGGCCGCCTACGACAAGGTGCCCTGGCCGAAGGCGATGCTGAGCCTGCCGAAGGGTGACCACGGCCGGGCGCTGCTCAGCGACGGCGCCGCGCTGCGGGTGGTCTCGGACACCACGGTCGAGTTCCTGCGCTGGTCGCTCTACGGCGACCAGGCCGCCAAGGGCCGCATCCCCACCGACGCCGCCCGCGACGACATCGCCACCCTCGACAACCGCCTCTAGACCGACGGTGGCCGCCCCGCGGGCGGCCACCGTGCCGGCCGGCCGGTCCCAGTCGTCGTCCTGGCCGGGGAGGCCACCGGTCCCGGCCTCAGGCGGTGTGGTCGACGACGACCTTGCCGAAGACGTCGCCGGAGTGCAGGCGGGCGAAGGCGTCGGCGACCCTGCTGAACGGGACCACCGTGTCCACCACCGGGCGCACGTCGTGCTCGGCGCAGAACGCGAGCAGGGCGGCCAGCTCGTCGGGGGTGCCCATCGAGGTGCCCAGGATCTCCAGCTGCATGGCGAAGACGCGGCGCAGGTTGACCTTCGGCTCGTGCCCGGCGGTGGCGCCGGAGACCACGATCCGGGCCATCGGCGCGGCGGACTTCAGCGAGTGGTCGAAGGTGGCCGCCCCGACCGTCTCGACGACCACGTCGACCCGTTCCGGCAGCCGGGCGCCGGGCTCGACGGCGGTGGCGCCCAGCTCGGCGATCCGTTCCCGCTTGGCGGCGTCGCGGCTGGTCGCGTACACCCGCTTGCCCATCGCGGCGGCGAGCGCGACGGCCGCCGTGGCCACGCCCCCGCCGGCGCCCTGGACCAGCACGGCGGCGGCCTCGTCGACCCGCCCCTTGGTGGTCAGCATCCGCCACGCGGTCAGCCAGGCGGTCGGCAGGCAGGCCGCGTCCGCCGCTGCCAGCCCCGCCGGCAGGGCCAGCAGGTTCGACCGGGGTACGGCCACCCGCTCGGCCAGCGTGCCGGGGAAGTGCTCCGAGAGGATGGAGATGCCGCGCGGGTCGCCCGGGGTGGGGATCACCGGGTAGACGACGACCTCGTTGCCGTCCGGGTCCACCCCGACGGCGTCGCAGCCGAGGATCATGGGCAGCTGCTCCGCGCGCAGCCCGACCCCCCGCAGCGACCAGAGGTCGTGGTGGTTGAGGGAGCTGGCCCGCACCTGCACGGTCACCCAGTCGTCGGCCGGGTGGGTCGGCTCGGGCTGCTCGCCGACGGCGAGCGCGGCGAGCGGGTTGGCGTCGTCGAAGCGGGAGACGAAGGCGGCACGCATGATCGGCACGGTAACAAGCCGAGCCCTCGACAAGAAGGGCACACCGGTGTGGGAAGGGCTCCTTCCTGCCGCCCGGGCGGCAGGAAGGAGCCCTTCCGCGTCCTTCAGCGGGTGACGCCGTCGCGGCGGGCGGCCTCGGCCACCGCCGCGGCCACCGCGGGGGCGACCCGGGGGTCGAGCGGGGACGGGACGATCGCCTCGGCGGTGAGCGACTCGGCCACCACGCCGGCGATGGCGTCGGCGGCGGCGACCTTCATCCCGTCGGTGATCCGGGTGGCCCGGGCGTCCAGGGCGCCCCGGAAGACGCCCGGGAAGGCCAGCACGTTGTTGATCTGGTTCGGGTAGTCGCTGCGGCCGGTGGCGACGACCGCCACGTGCCGGGCGGCCACCTCCGGGTGCACCTCGGGCGTCGGGTTGGCCAGCGCGAAGACGATGCCGCCGGGGGCCATGCCGGCGATCGCCGCCTCCGGGATCTGCCCGCCCGAGACGCCGATCAGCACGTCCGCGCCGCGCAGCGCCTCGGTGACGTCGCCCTCGCGACCGCCGGCGTTCGTGCTCGCCGCCAGGTCGGCCTTGGTGCCGGTCAGCCCGGACCGGTGCCGGCCGATGATCCCCTTGGAGTCGCAGACGACCACCTGGTCGGGGTTCACCCCGCCGGCGATCAGCATCTTCGTCACCGCGACCCCGGCCGCGCCGGCGCCGCTGACCGTCACCCGCAGGTCGCCGAGCTTGCGGTCGAGCAGCGTGGCGGCGTTGCGCAGGGCGGCGAGCACGACGATCGCGGTGCCGTGCTGGTCGTCGTGGAAGACCGGGATGTCCAGGGCCTCGTCCAGGCGGCGCTCCACCTCGAAGCAGCGCGGGGCGCTGATGTCCTCCAGGTTGATCCCGCCGAACGACGGGGCGAGCGCGCGCACCACGGCCACGATCTCGTCCACGTCCTGGGTGTCCAGGCAGACCGGCACCGCGTCGACCCCGGCGAACTGCTTGAACAGCACCGCCTTGCCCTCCATCACCGGCAGCGCCGCGCGCGGGCCGATGTTGCCCAGCCCGAGTACGGCCGAGCCGTCGGTGACGACCGCGACGGTGTGCGACGCCCAGGTGTAGTCGTCGGCGAGCGTCGGGTCGGCGGCGATCGCCTCGCAGACCCGGGCCACGCCCGGGGTGTACGCGAGAGAGAGGTCCTCCCGGCTGGTCAGCGGGACGGTCGAGGCGACGGCCATCTTGCCGCCCCGGTGCAGTCGGAAGACGGGATCAGCGGGGTCCACGGGGGACGACGACATGGTGACTCCAGGATCTGTCGAGCAGACGGAGCGGCCGGCGCGGGCGCGAGGTGGGGCGCCGAGCGGCGGCACGCGGTGCGGGGGTCACCCGGGCACGTTTCGAGCATAGTGTCGCCACCGTCACACCGATGTGAGCGGGGTCATATCCGACTCGGGCGCACCCGCGCGGGCCGGGGCCAGTAGCGGGCCACCACCCGGCCCCGCACGTCGGCCACGCCGTAGGCCCGGGAATCGTCGGTGACCAGGTCGTTGTCGCCGCGCAGCCACCAGCCGCCGTCCTGGGCGCGGACCGCGCGTTTGACCACGAGCAGGTCGGGGCGGCTGCGGAAGACCGCGACCACGACGTCGCCGGGGCGCACCGCCCGGCCGCCGGGGCGGACCAGCACCGCGTCGCCGTGCCGCAGCGTGGGCGACATGGACGGACCGGTCACCAGGACGGCGGTCAGCGGCCACCGCAACCGGGGGCCCACCGCCGGGTGATCGGTCCCCATCGGTTTCCCCTCCACCCGGCCTCCCCGGAGCGCGTCCAGGAGTAATGTCGTCTTGGATCATCGCAAACTTCCCATGGAGGATCCTGATGCGACTTCCGCGCATCCTTACGCCCCGCGTGACCGCCAGCGCCCACTGCGACCTGCCCTGCGGCGTCTACGACCCGGCCCAGGCCCGGATCGAGGCCGAGTCGGTGAAGGCGATCTGCGAGAAGTACCAGGCCAACACCGACCCCGAGTTCCGTACCCGCGCCATCCTGATCAAGGAGCAGCGCGCCGATCTGGTGAAGCACCACCTGTGGGTGCTGTGGACCGACTACTTCAAGCCGGCCCACTTCGAGAAGTACCCGCACCTGCACCAGCTGTTCAACGAGGCCACCAAGCTGGCCGGCGCCGCCGGCGCGAAGGGCGGCACCGACCCGTCCAAGGCCGACGAGCTGCTCCAGAAGATCGACGAGATCTCCAAGATCTTCTGGGAGACCAAGCAGGCGTGACCCTCACCGGTCCGCCGACGATCCGGCCGGCACGTCCCGAGGACGTGCCGGCCGTCGTCGCGATGGTGCACGAGCTGGCGGAGTACGAACGCGCCGCCGTCCAGTGCCACCTCACCGAGGGGCAGCTCACCGCCGCCCTGTTCGCGACCGCTCCAGGTCGCGGCGCGGCGTCGGACGCGCCGAGCCGGAGCAGTCGTGGCCCGGCTCCGGCGCTGCACGGCCACGTGGCCGTGGACGGCCGGGACCAGCCGTTCGGGTTCGCGCTCTGGTTCCTCAACTTCTCCACCTGGGCCGGCGTGCACGGCATCTACCTGGAGGATCTCTACGTCCGCCCGGCCGCGCGCGGCACCGGGGCGGGTCGGGCGCTGCTGGCCACCCTGGCCGCGATCTGCGTGGAGCGGGGCTACCGGCGTCTGGAGTGGGGCATGCTCGACTGGAACCCCGCCGCCGGCTTCTACGCCTCGATCGGCGCGCAGCCGATGGACGAGTGGGTCCCCTACCGCCTCAGCGGGGACGCCCTGACCGGTCTCGCCGCACAGGCACGTGGCGGTCCCCACACGTTCGGGCGACCGAGCGGGTAGAGTCCCCGACCGGGGGGATGAGTGGTGACTCAACTGACCGGGCAGCCGACGACCGACGACGACGTCGTGCACCTCACCGTGCCCGCGGACGGGGGCTACCTCGGGGTGCTACGTACCGCGACCGCGGGGCTCGCGGCGCGGCTCCAGTTCGCCCTCGACGAGATCGAGGACCTGCGCATCGCCGTCGACGAGGCGTGCGCCATGCTGCTCGCCATCGCCACCCGCGACGCGGAGCTCGACTGCCGCTTCGCGGTCACCGACGACGCGCTCACCGTGGAGGTGACCGTGCCGACCGTCCGCGGCGCCACGCTCCCCGCCGAGTCGTCCTTCGCCTGGAAGGTGCTCACCGCGCTGACCACGTCGGCGGCCGCGACGGCCGGCGACGGCCGGGCCACCATCTCGCTGCTCACCCGGCGCGCCTCCCACTACTGACCGTCCGCCCGGCGCCGCGCCCGGCGGGGGTCACTCGAAACCGAGGGCCCGGGTGGTGGGGGTGCTGACCATCAGGGCGGTCACGCCGAGGCCGAGCGCCATCAGCGGCACGCCGAGCCACGCCATTCCGCCCTGGACCATGAACCACCCGATCGGCAGCAGCATCAGCTGGAGCACGATCGCCGGGGCCCGGGCGCCCGCCCGCCGGCGCGTCAGCGCGCCGCCCAGCGCCCAGAGGGCCGCCGCCGCGCCGATCGCGAACGCGGTCACCAGCAACGCCGACGTGAGGTCGGTGGTGGTGGCGGTGAGATCGGCCCAGAGCAGCCACGCGGCGACCAGTCCCACGGCGACCGCCTCGGCCCGCAGCAACCGGACCGCCCAGCGCAGGGTGACGGGGATCGGGTCGGAGTCGATGGTCACGCGCGCCACGATACCCGTGGCGGAGCGCGGTACAGTGCCGCCCATGCGGGCCGTCCTGGTGGTCAATCCGAAGGCCACCACCACCAGCGAGCGCAGCCGGGACGTCCTGGTCCGGGCACTGCGCAGCGAAGTCGACCTCTCCGTGCGCTACACCCGACGGCGGGGGCACGCGACCGCCCTGGCCCGCGAGGCGGCCGAGGAGGGCGTCGACGTCGTCGTCACGCTCGGTGGCGACGGCACGGTCAACGAGGTGGTCAACGGCCTGATGACGGCGCAGCCGCCGACCATGCCGACCGGCATCACGCCGGCTGAGCGGCTGCCCGCCCTCGCGACCGTGCCGGGCGGCTCCACGAACGTCTTCGCGCGGGCGCTGGGCCTGCCCCGGGACTGGCCGGACGGCACCAGCATGATCCTGGAGGGCCTGCGGCTGGGCCGGTACCGCACGATCGGGCTCGGCCGGGCCGACGACCGCTACTTCACCTTCTGCGCGGGCTTCGGCGTCGACGCGGCGGTCATCCACCGGGTGGAGCAGGCCCGTCGGCGGGGCCGGGTGTCGACGCCCGCCCTCTACTTCCGGTCCACCGTCGCCCAGTACTTCCTCAACTCCGACCGCCGCCACCCGGCGATCAGCCTGGAACGCCCGGGCGAGCTGGCGGAGGGCGAGCTGGCGACGGTCATCATCCAGAACACCGCGCCGTGGACGTACCTGGGCGACCGCGAGGTCAACCCGAACCCGGAGGCGTCGTTCGATCTGGGTCTGGACGTGCTCGCCCTGCGACAGCTCCAGGTGGCCAGCACGACACGCACAGTGACGCAGTTCTTCTCCCGGACGCCGGATCCGCACGGCCGCCAGGTGCTCCGGCTGCACGATGTCGCGGAGTTCACCCTGGTCTCGGCCCGGCCGCAGGCGTTCCAGCTCGACGGCGACTACCTTGGCGAGCGGGAGAAAGTCAGATTCACATCCATTCCCGCCGCACTGAGAGTAATCTGCTAGGTCTCGGGTACTGCCGTAGGTCGACGCGGTCGCGACACCAGACCGATGCGACGGCCGCCACACCGAGGGGCAGGTGCCGGAAATGTCAGCAATGTCACGCGGACTGTACTATATTGATCCTCGACAGTGGTACGCCGGGTAACCAGGGAAGCGCTGGAATCCGGACAAAGGGGTTGTGGGCTTGCTCACCGCCCGGAGTTTTTCCGAGCGTCACCCTTGACATCCCGGGCGTTCGTGAAAGTATTCACAAGCGAACTTGAGTTACCGGGACATTGCCTGGATACGCTCGTGAGGTTGAGCTGTTCCAGCAGGTCCGCGGGGCCGACACGGCCTGCTCACGCACTGCCGAATAGGCGTACGCGAACCGTAACCATTCGGCGCTGCGGATGCATATAGGAAAAGCAACAGAAGCAATATCTGCCACCCACCCAGAATGAGGAGTGTTGCCGCCATGGACTGGCGTCACCATGCTGTCTGCCGCGACGAGGACCCGGAGCTGTTCTTCCCGATCGGGACGTCCGGGCCGGCTCTCCTGCAGGTCGAGCAGGCCAAGGCCGTCTGCCGGCGCTGCTCCGTGACCGACCAGTGCCTGCAGTGGGCGCTGGAGTCCGGTCAGGACGCCGGCGTCTGGGGCGGGATGAGCGAGGAGGAGCGGCGGGCTGTCAAGCGCCGCGGTGGCCTCCGGGTGCTGCGCGCTCACTCCGCCTGATCCCCACGCACCAGCGACACGCCCCGGCCGGGTACGCCCGCCGGGGCGTCTCGCTGTCCGCACACCCGTCTCCGCTGTCCGCACACGCGTCTTCGTACCCGCCGGACGCCTCTTTTGATCATGGACGGGCCGTGAGCCCGGCCACCCGGCCGACGGCGTCCACGCGCCGCAGGACCAGGTCTGCCAGCTCCGGCGCGTCGGTCAGCGGGGCGGACACCGCCACCGCCCCGGCGCCCCGCGCCGCCACGGAAACGGCGTCGTGGAACAGGCCCGGGGCCAGGAAGTACGCCGACACGGCCACCCGCTCGGCGCCCCGGGCCCGCAGCCGCGCCACCGCCGCCGCGACGGCCGGCGGAGCCGCCGAGGCGTACGACACACGGGTGGGCACACCGAGACCGACGCGCAGCGCGGCGGCCACCCGACCCACCGACCCGCGCGCCCGGGCGTCCCTCGTGCCGGCCGCCGCCAGCACCAGCCCGTCGAACCGCCCCGGCCCCGCCTCGCCCAACCGCCGGCGCAGCCCCGCCAGCAGGCCGGCGTCCACCTCGCCGTCGGCGGGACCGAGCACGTCGGTCACCCGTACCGCGATCGGTGGCCCCGCCTCCCGGGCGGCCGCGACCGCCGCCGGGACGTCCACCCGCCGGTGGTACGCCGCGGTGAGCAGCAGCGGCACCAGCACCGCCCGGGGGTGCCCGGCGGCGGCCAGGCTCCGCAGCACGCTCGTCGGTCCCGGCTCGGTGTGATCGAGCCAACTCGCCAGCACCGGCGTGCCCGGCCGGGCGGCCGACACGGCCCGGGCCAGCGCCCGGGTCGCCTCGGCGGCCCTCGGGTCCCGGCTGCCGTGGGCGACCAGGACCACCGGGTCGGCCGCCCCCGACGGCCCGGGCGCTCCCCACGTGGGAGCGCCCGGGACCGGCCCGGTCAGACGTGCAGTCCGCACTCGGTCTTCTCGAACATGGCCCAGCGGCCGGCCCGGGGGTCCTCCCCCGCCTTCGTGCGGCGGGTGCACGGCCAGCAGCCGATCGAGCCGTAGCCCTGCTTGAACAGCTCGTTGACCGGCACGTTCCAGCGGGCGACGTAGGCGTCCACGTCGGCCTGCCGCCAGGCCGCGATCGGGTTGACCTTGACCTTGCCCCGACGGGCGTCGAAGGTCACCACCGGCGTGTTCGCCCTGGTCGGCGACTCGTCCCGGCGCAGCCCGGCGGCCCAGGCGTCGTAGCCCGCGAGCGCCCGCTCCAGCGGCTCCACCTTGCGCAGCTGGCAGCAGTCGTCCGGGGCCTTGTTGAACAGGCGCGGGCCGTACTGGCCGTCCTGCTGGCCCACGGTCAGTCGCGGCCGGATCGACCGGACGTTGACCGGCAGCGTCCGGGCCACCTCGTCGCGGACCCGGAGCGTCTCCGGGAAGTGCAGTCCGGTGTCGAGGAAGACCACGTCCACCCCCGGGGCGACCCGGGAGACCAGGTGGGCCAGCACGGCGTCGGCCATGGAGCTGGTGACGCAGAACCGATCGCCGAAGGTCTCAGCCGCCCAGCGCGCGATCTCCAGCGCGGGCGCCCCCTCCAGCTCCCGGCCGGCCTCCTCGGCCAGCGCGCGCAGCTCGCCGGGGTCGCGCCGGGCCGGGTCGGCCGGCGCCGGGCCGACCAGGCCCAGGCCCGCCGCGGAGACGAGGCCGGGCCGGTCGCCCGTCCCCCCGCTCACCGGGCCACCGCCCTGCCGAGCAGGCCGGTGAACTTCACCGTGAACACCCGGGCGCACGCGTGGCACTCCCAGGCGCCGTGGCCGGCCTCGCTCGGCCGCAGGTCCTCCTCGCCGCAGTACGGGCAGTACAGCGGCGCGGAACGAGTCTCGCTCATCGCGTCACCTCGCTGCGCCCGGCACCGCGACGAAGGACACGGAGTCCGCTGACTCGCTCGCTGTGCTCGCTCATCGGAGTTCCTCCTCGTCGACCCTGATCACCCAGTTGGCGAACGTCTCACCCGCCGCCCGGCCGGCCAGGTAACGCCGGGCCAGCCGCTCCACGTACGCCGGAAGCTCGTCGGCGGTGGTCTTCAGGCCGCGCAGCTTGCGGCCGAACCCGGCCTTCTGCCCCTCGGCCATGCCGAGCCCGCCGCCGAGGTGGACCTGGAAGCCCTCCACCTGGGTGCCGTCCGGGCCGACCACCAGCTGGCCCTTGAGGCCGATGTCGGCGACCTGGGTGCGGGCGCAGGCGTTGGGGCAGCCGTTGAGGTGGATGGAGATGTCGGCGTCGAAGTCGCGCAGCCGCTCCTCCAGCCGGGCCACCAGTTCCTCGCCGCGCGCCTTGGTCTCGACGATGGCCAGCTTGCAGTACTCGATGCCGGTGCAGGCCATGGTGCCGCGCCGCCAGGCCGACGGTTGCGCCTCCAGGCCCAGCCCGCGCAGCTGGCGCACCAGCGAGTCGGTCCGCTCCGGCGCCACGTCCAGCACCAGCAGCTTCTGGTACGGGGTGAGCCGCACCCGCTCGCTGCCGTGCGCCTCGACCACGTCGGCGAGCCGGGCGAGCTGCCCGCCGGAGACCCGCCCGACCACCGGGGCGGCCCCAACGTAGTTGCGCCCGTCGCGCTGCGGGTGCACGCCGATGTGGTCGACCGGCTTCTCCGGCAGCTCCGGGGCCGGCCCGTCGAGCAGGGCCCGGCCCAGGTACTCCTTCTCCAGCACCTCGCGGAACTTCTCCACGCCCCAGTCGGCGACCAGGAACTTCAGCCGGGCGCGGTTGCGCAGCCGGCGGTAGCCGTAGTCGCGGAAGATGCCGACCACGCCCGCCCAGACGTCCGGCACCTCTTCCAGGGACACCCAGACGCCGAGCCGCTGGGCCAGCATGGGGTTCGTGGAGAGGCCGCCGCCGACCCAGACGTCGAAGCCCGGGCCGTGGTCCGGGTGGTCCACCCCGAGGAAGGAGATGTCGTTCGCCTCGTACGGGGTGTCGACCAGCCAGGAGATGGAGGTCTTGAACTTGCGCGGCAGGTTGGAGTACGCCTTGTCGCCGACGTACCGGCGGACGATCTCGTCCACCGCCGGCGTCGGGTCGACCAGCTCGTCACGCGCCACCCCGGCGACCGGGCTGCCCAGCACGACCCGGGGGCAGTCGCCGCACGCCTCGGTGGTCTGCAGGCCGACGGACTCCAGCCGGCGCCAGATCTCCGGCACGTCCTCGACCCGGATCCAGTGGTACTGGATGTTCTGCCGGTCAGTGATGTCGGCGGTGTCCCGGGCGAACTCGCGGGAGATGTCCGCGACCACCCGGAGCTGCGCCAGGTTGAGCTCGCCCCCGTCCACCCGGACCCGGAGCATGAAGAACTCGTCCTCCAGCTCGTGCGGCTCCAGCACGGCGGTACGGCCGCCGTCGATGCCCGCCTTGCGCTGGGTGTAGAGGCCCCACCAGCGGAACCGGCCGCGGAGGTCCTGCGGGTCGATCGAGGCGAACCCGTGGTGCGCGTAGATGTTCTCGATCCGGGCCCGTACGTTCAGCGGGTCGTCGTCCTTCTTGATCCGCTCGTTCGGGTTGAGCGGCTCGCGGTGACCGAGCGCCCACTGACCTTCCCCCCGGGGCCGGCGGGGGGCCCGGGCCGGTCGGGGGGACGTCGGGTCCCCGGCCCGGGCCGGAATGCTGCTGACCGCCATGGCGGCGTCCTCCGTTGTCTGCGGTGCCTCGGAGACACGCAAGGCGCGCGGCCGACCCGTCGGAACGGGCTGGCGACAACGGTGTCGGAGCAGCCGGCGCGAGGCGCGCCCGAGACAGATTGGTCGGGCGTCGTCAGTGGGCCGGACAGATCGCGCTGCGCACGCGGCCGTAATCGACGTGGCGGCGGGCCACGAAGCGGCGGACGACAGCGGCGGTCATGCAAGTCATGCTGCCACACCCACCGGGGGCCGGCCAACGAGCGCGTGCGGGATCCCACATCACGGGCCACCCCTGGCCACGGCTGGTGCTAGGCTCCGCCGCCACCCGAACGGGGGACACCTCCAGGACCCGACCCGCACGTCGAGGCCTCCGCACACCCCGACCTGTCCAAGGTCGGCTTCACCACGGTCGGTCTGGTGGAACGGGTCCAGCGCCGGCACGGCGAGACCGGTCCGGCGGCCGAGCTCTACCGGCAGTCGCTGCGCGAGACGTTGCCCCGGTTCGTCGCCGCGTTCGGGAAGCACGGGTCACGGTCGAGGAGTGACGCCGGTGCCCGATCGGCGGATCGGCGGATCGGCGCACCGGACGGCCGGACTGTGTGACGCTGCGGTACGTGACCGGTTCCGCTGACCTGCCCGGCGCCCGCGTCCCGCCTGCGCGCGAGGCGGTGGGCGGGCCGGATCGCACGGGCCGGGTGATCTGGATCGGGCCGGCGCTGCTCACCCTGGCCGTCGTGCTGACCGGAATCGACCACGCGCAGCCGTGGCGCGACGAGTTGGCCACCTGGAGCGCGGCGAGCCGGTCGCCCGGGGACCTCGTCCGGCTCGCCGGCACCATCGACGCGGCCACCAGCCCCTACTACCTGTTCATGCACGCCTGGGTGGCCGTCTTCGGCGACTCGGTGACCGCGCTGCGGCTGCCCGCCGCGCTGGCCATGGCCGCCACGGCCGGGCTGACCGCCGTCCTCGGGCAGCGGCTGCTCGGCGCCCGGGCCGGGCTGCTCGCCGGGCTGCTCCTCGCGGTGCTCCCGGGCACCTCCCGGTACGGCCAGGAGGCCCGCCCGTACGCCCTGGCCACCCTCCTGGCGGTGCTGGCGACCCTGCTGCTGGTCGAGGCGACCGCCCGACCCCGGTGGACGCGCTGGGCCGGGTACGCCGCCGCCGTGGCCGCGCTCGGGCTCACCCACCTGGTCGCGCTCACCCTGCTCGCCGCGCACGCGGTGACGGTGCTCGCCACCGTCCGTACGGGGCCGCCGAACCGTCCGCTGCGCTGGGTGCTCGCCCTGCTGCCGACCGTGCTGCTGCTGACACCGCTGGTGCTTGTCGCCAGGGAACAGCGTTCCCGTCAACTCGGCTGGGTGGAGACCGCCCGTCCCGACGACCTGGCCGCGCTCGCGGGCGGGGTGGCGCAGAGCGGGGTGGTGGGCGGGGTGCTGGTGGGGCTCGCGGCACTCGGCGCGGCACGGCTGGGCCGACGCGCCCTGCTGCCCGGGCTCGCCGTCCTGCTGCCCGTGCTGTTGCTCTTCGCCGCGGGGCTGGTCGTGCCGCTCTGGGTGCCCCGGTACCTGGTCTTCGTGGTGCCCTTCGCCTGCCTGCTGGCCGGCGCGGCGCTGACGGCGGTGCCGCTGCCACCCGCGCTGGCCGTCGTCGCCCTGGCCGGGCTGCTCGGGCTGCCCGACCAGGCGGGGCTGCGGCGCACCCACGAGTGGCCGCGCAGCGCGACGGTGGACTACCGGGGCGTGGCCCGGATCGTCGCCGACGGTCAGCGGCCCGGCGACGCGGTCGTCTACTCCCCCCGGGAGAGCTGGCTCTTCCTCGACCTGGGACTCGCGTACCACCTGGGCGACCGTCGTCCCCGCGACGTGCTGGTGACCGAGGACCAGACCCGCCGGGGCGACCTGTGGGCCGCCGAGTGCGCCCGCCCGGCCGAGTGCCTGGCCGGCGCGGAACGCCTCTGGCTGGTCGTGGCCGGTCGCCGCGACGATCCACTGGCCGCCGTTCCCGGCGCGAAGGGCGACGCGCTGCGCGCCGAATTCACCGTCGAACGGGTCTGGCCACGCCCGGGCCTGACCGTAGCCCTGCTCACCCGCTGACCCACCCGCCCCGGCCCTGCTCCCCTGCCCCGTTCCCCTGGCCTCCGTCCCCGGTCCCGGCTCCTCGTCCCCGTCGCTCGTCCCCGCCCGCCAGCGCCGGCTCCCTCACCGGCTCGATCGTGTGACGGTGAGCCGGTGTGGCGGGCGCTCCCAGGCCGGTTTCCCAGCAACTGATCATGGCGCCCGACGGCGGCTGCGACGACAGCGACAGGGCGACAGCGGCATTCGCACCAGCGTCGCCGGTGCACCCGGGTCAGCCGGCGGAGCGGCCCTCCGGGGCGTTGCGCACCAGCGGAACGACGAGCGTCGCCTCGGTGCCGCCCTTCGCGCCGTCGCGCAGCTCGATGGTGCCGCGCAGCTCGCCGGTGACCAGCGCCCGGACGATCTGCAACCCGAGATTGCCGCCCCGCTCGGCGTCGAAGCCGGGCGGCAGCCCGCGCCCGTTGTCGGTGACCGAGACGTGCAGCATCTTGCGGAACCGGTGCGCCGACACCACCACCTCCGGCGCGACCGGACCAGCCGCCTCCACCACGGCCGCAACGGGCGCTCCCAAAAAACGCTGCTCAGCCGAGACGGGCGCTCCCGAGGCGGGCGCTCCCGGAGCGTGCGGCTCAGCCCCGACCTCGGCGGGCGTCGCCGAGGCAGGCGTCGCCCCGGCAGGCATCGCCGCAGCAGACGTCGCCCCGGCAGGTGTCGCCGCAGCAGGGGTGCCGGGGCCGGCCGGGCCGGCGGGCGTCTCGGCGTCCGGCGGGAAGCCGTGTTCGACGGCGTTGAGCAGCAACTCGTTCAGCACCATCACCAGCGACGTGGCCACCTCGGCGGGAAGCACGCCGAAGCTGCCCTCGCGACGCATGCCGACCGTGGCCTCGGTCGCCGCCACCTCCGTCGCGGCGCTGGCCACCCGGTCGACGATGCCGTCAAACTCGACCGCCTCGTCGCTGGACATGGAGAGGGTCTCGTGCACCAGCGCGATGGAGGCGACCCGGCGTACCGACTCCTCCAGGGCGACCCGGGCCTCCGGCATGGACACCCGGCGGGCCTGGAGCCGGAGCAGGGCGGCGACGGTCTGGAGATTGTTCTTCACCCGGTGGTGGATCTCCCGGATGGTGGCGTCCTTGGTGATCAGGGCGCGGTCGCGGCGGCGTACCTCGGTGATGTCGCGGACCAGCACCAGCGCGCCGATCGGCACCCCGGCGGGCATCAGCGGCAGCGCCCGGGTGAGCATCGTCGCACCGCGCGCGTCGATCTCCCGGCGGGGCGGCGCCTCGCCGCGCAGCGCGGCGAGGATGCCGTTCGCCGCGTCCGTGCCCTCCAACGGGTCGCTCGCCAGCCGGCGGTGCAGCGCCGCCAGGTCCTCGCCCACCAGGTGGGAGGCGTAGCCCAGCCGCCGGTACGCCGACTGCGCGTTCGGGCTGGCGTAGGTGACCTTGCCACCGGCGTCGAGCCGGACCAGCCCGTCGCCGACGCGCGGGGCCGACGTGGTCTCCCCGGGATGGCGCGGCGGCGGGAAGGTCCCGTCAGCGATCATCTGGGCCAGGTCGTCGGCGGTGGTGAGGTAGTTCAGCTCCAGCTGGCTCGGGGTACGCGCGGTGGAGAGGTTGGTGTCCCGCCCCACCACGGCGATCACCTCGCCGGCCTCGCCGTCGGTGGTGCGCAGCCGGACCGGGATCGCCTCGTGCCGGGCCGGCACGTCGCCGTACCAGACCGGGTCGCCCTCCCGCCAGATCCGGCCCTGCCGGTGGGCCACCTCCAGGTGGGCCACCTCGGGCCCGCCGACGATCCGCCCCACCTGGTCGTCCAGGTACGCGGTGGGTGCGGTCGTCGGCCGGACCTGGGCGACGCAGAGGAACGCCCCGTCACCGTCCACGGGCACCCAGAGCAGCAGGTCGGCGAAGGACAGATCGGACAGCAACTGCCAGTCGCCGGCGATCCGGTGCAGGTGGTCGATGTCGGCCGGACGGAGGCGGGTGTGCTCCTCGGCGAGGTCGCGCAGCGTGGACACGCTGACCAGCGTGCCACGACGGGCGTCACATCGTCGCGGTGACCTTCTTCAGCCCGCGCGGTGCGTCCGGGTCCTCGCCCCGAGCGAGCGCGAGCGCCAGCGCCAGGCGCTGCAACGGCAGGATGTCCAGCAGCGGCGCGTACCGCTCGTCGACCTCGGGGACGGCCATCCGGGTGGCGCCCTCGACGTCGGCGGAGCCGACCACCACCACGTCGGCGCGACGCTCGCCGAGCCGGGGCAGCACCTCGCCCATCGACCGGCCACCCGGCCCGGAGCCGACCACGGCGAGCACCGGCACGTCCGGGTCGGTCATGGCGAGGGGGCCGTGCAGCAGGTCGGCGCCGGAGAACGCGAGCGCCGGCAGGTAGGAGGTCTCCATCAGCTTCAGCGCGGCCTCGCGGGCGGTCGGGTACGCGTACCCGCGACCGGTCGTGACGAGCTGCCCGGCGAACCGGTAGCGGGGCGCGAGCTGGCCCGGGGTGGGGTCTTCCAGGGTGCGGGCGGCCAGCTCGGGCAGGGCGGCGAGCGCCTCGCGCTCGTCGGCGGGCAGCGCGCCGTCGCCGGCCCGGATGCCCTCGACGAGCATCAGCAGGGCGAGCAGCTCGGCGGTGTAGGTCTTGGTGGCGGCCACCGCGCGCTCGTGCCCGGCGGCGATGTCGACGCTGAGTTCGGCGACGCCGGTCAGCCGGGAGTCGGGCGCGTTCGTGACGGCGAGGGTCAGCGCGCCGGATGCGCGGGCGGTCCGCAGCACCTCGGCGAGGTCGGGCGAGCCGCCGCTCTGGCTGACGCCGACGACCAGCGCGTCGGAGAGGTCCGGCCGGGCGCCGTAGAGGGTGACGACGCTGGGCGAGGCGAGGCCGGCGGGCAGACCGAGCCGGATCTCGGTCAGGTACGCCCCGTAGAGGGCGGCGTGGTCGGAGGTGCCCCGGGCGGTGAAGACCACGTGCCGGGGGCGACGCTCCGCGATGACCGCCGCGACCCGGGCGATCGCCCCGGCGTGCTCGGCGGAGAGCAGCCGCTCGTAGCCCGCCGGCTGCTCGTCGATGTCGGCGGCCATGCCAGCCCCTGCACGCGTCACGGAAACTCCTCCCACTGCGCGATTGCCGCGCGTTTCCTGCTCAGTCTTGCACGTTTGATCTGATCAGAGCAATCGAACGAGCAGTAGTGCGCAGATGATCACCATCTCGACGCAACATCACCTAGGCTTGCCCGGCCCGACCGGAGCCCCGACGAGCGAGAGGACCACGTGCCCGAGGACGACCGGCCGCTGCCCGCGGCCGAGGAGCTTGCCCTGGCCCGCCTCGCCATGGACGACGGCGACCTGGCACACGCGGCCGGTCACGTCGCCGCCGCGCTGGCCCAGGCCCCGACCCTGCCCGAGGTGCACGAGACCCTCGCCCGGCTCGCCGCCGCCGACGGCGCGGGCGGCGTCGAACTCTTCCCGCTCCAGGGCCACGCCTTCGTCGGCGCCGTGGTCGCCCGCGCCCACCTGCTCGCCGCCGCCGGCCGGCCCGCGGAAGGGCTCGACCTGCTGGTCGCGGCGACCGGCCACGCGCCGGCGACGGACTGGGCCGGGGTGCCGTGGGTCACCACCCCCGAACTCGCAGAGCGCCTCGATCCGGACCGGACCGCCCGGATCCTGATGCAGGTCTGCGCCGCCGTGGCCGACCCGGTGCCCCGGGCCGACCGGGCCGCCCTGGCCTCCTACCTGGCGCTGGCCCGCAACGCGGTCACCGTCCATCCCGAGCACGGCCTGCTGCTGGGCGCGGCGTCCGCGCTGGCCAGGCGGGTCGGTGAGATCGACCTGGCGATCCGCTGGGCCGCCCGGGGCGTACGCGCGAAGCCGTCGAAGATCGGCGAGGTGTGGCTCGGGTACGCGTACCGCAGCGCCGGCCGGACCCGCGAGGCGCTGGCGGCACTCGGTCGCGCCGTCGCACACGACCCCGACGACCTCACCGTCTACGCCGACATCGCCGGGACCCTCGCCGACAACGGGCGGCTCGACGAGGCGCTCGACTGGATAGACCGGGCGCTGGCCCGGGACCCCTCCTTCGAGTGCGCCGTGCACACCGCGCACCGGCTGCGGCACCAGCGCGACGGCGACGTGGCGCACCTGGTCGCGCTCGCCGACTTCGTCCGGGACCACCCCGACGACACGCACGAGCACGGCGACCTCGCCGAGAGCTGCCGGGGCCGGCCCTGGCTCGGGCAGGTCACCCCGGCGACCGGGGCGGTGGTGGACGCGCTGCGCCAGGCCGTCACCGACGAGCACGTCGGCCTCGGCGCCGTACGGCTGGACTCGCCCGCGCCGCCCAGCGCGATGCGTACCGCCGCGACGGCCGCGCCCGGGCTGCGGATCGAGGTGGCCGGCGTGCCCGATCCGGACCCGCGCGAGCCCCGGCGGGCGACCGCCCGGCAGCTCTGGCACCACGACGGGACGACCGTCGTGCCCGCCGTGCCGGCGCCCTCGCCGGAGGCGGCGGCGCGGGTGCGGCAGCTCGCCCACCCGGCGTGGCCGCACCCGCCGGCGGCGTACGACGCGGCGGTGGGCCTGGCCACCCTGGAACTGGCCGACCTGCTCGGCCTGCTGGCGCACCCCCCGGAGGTGCCGCCCACCGCGCTGGGCCGGGTACTCGGGCAGGACCCCTCGCTCTGGGTGCGCTGCGTCCAGGTGTGGGCGTGCCTCGGCCTGCTGCACCACCGCACCGACGAGCCGTGGGCGGAGTCGACCCGGCGCCGGGTGCTGCTGGACCTCGTCTGGGGGGTCGAGGACTGGGTCACCGAGGCGGCCCTGTTCGCCCTGGTCACCGCCGCCTGGGTCGACCCGGAGGTACGCCCCGACGTGGCCCGCGTGGTGACCGAGCGGTTGACCGACGTGGCGACGGTCGCCCGGACGCGTCCGGTGCCGATCGCGCCGTCCCTGGCGCACCTGTCCCTGGCGAGCCCGGCCCTGGCCCCGGAGACGGCGGCCCTGGCCGCCTCGCTGATCGCCACCAACCCGGTTCCCCGGCCGCGTTCCCGCCTGCGCCGTCTCTGGCGGCGCCTCACCCGCCGGTGAGCCGCCGGCCCTGGCGGCACTGGGCCGCCGTTCCTTGGCGCCGGCCCTCCTGGCGGCGCCTCACGCGCACCGGTGGGTCGCCGTCCCTGGCCACGCCTCAGGCGGCGGTGAGCTCCAGTCGGAGTCCGAGCAGCTCCACGTCGTCCAGGGGCGACCAGTCCCGCTCGGGCGCCCGCACGAAGCCGCGACGCCGGTAGAGCCGCTGGGCGGAGGCGGCGAAGCCGCTGCGGACGCAGATGACCACGGCGGAGCAGCCCAGCTCGGCCGCCCGCGACACGCAGGCCTCGACCAGCGCCGCGCCGACGCCTCGCCCCTGCGCGGCGGGGTCCACCGCCAGCATCCGGAACTCCGCCTCGCCCGCCCGGGACAGCTCGGCGTAGCGGGTGCCGGGCAGGACGAAGGTCACCGAGCCGAGCAGCTCGCCGGTGGCGACGTCGGCGGCGACGAACACCTCGCCGTCCTGAGCCCGGGACGCCACGTCGGCGAGCACGGCGGCGTAGCCGTGCTCGTTCTTCAGCTGCCCGTCCGCCTCGTACGCGGCGACCGTCAGCCGGGCCACCGCCGTGAAGTCGTCCGGCCCGGCGAGGCGGACCGACAGGCCGGTCAATCGATCACCGCGATCAGGTCACCGTCCTGCACGACGTCGCCCTCGTTGACCGCGAGCTGCTTGACGACACCGTCGGACTCGGCGACGACCGGGATCTCCATCTTCATCGACTCCAGGATCACCAGCGTGTCCCCCTCGGACACGGTGTCCCCGGCCGACGCGACGACCTTCCAGACGTTCGCCACCATCTCGGCGCGGATCTCCTCGGCCATGTCCAGGGCCCTCCCTCTCGCGGTTGCCTGCCGACGTATCCAATCATGCGGGCGACCTCCGGCGGGCGTGGAGCGGCCAGGGCGGGGTGGATGATCGACTCCGGGGCGGCCCGCCCGGGCGCCCCGGCCTCGGGCGGCCCGGCGGGGCGGGCGGCGGCCTCCGGCGTGTCGGGCGGCGCGGCGTACGACCGGCGGCCCCGGCGGACGACGGCGGGTGCCGGCCGCACTAGCATCAGCGGGTCGGACCCCGGCGCCGGGAGGACCGGTGCGTGCACCGGCGCCGAGCTCGTGCGCAGGCGGATCCGACCATCACGAGGAGGTCACCATGGCGAAGAAGGCCCGTAAGAAGAAGGCCCGTAAGAAGAGCAGCGCGAACCACGGCAAGCGCCCCAACTCCTGACCGGCGGCCGGGCCCCGCGGCCCGGCGTCGACCAGTCGGCGGAGAAGCCGGTGGCCCGGGTCGGACGACCCAGGCCACCGGCTTCTGCTGTCTCGCGGGCGCCGACTGAGGTCGGCTGCCGTCGCCGGCCCGACCTCAGTCGGCCAGCTCCTTCGACTCGGTGCTCTCGAAGACGACCAGCTCGGTGAGGCGCAGCCGTAGCCGCTCCCGCAGCTGGTCGGGCGCGGTCTCGTTGCCGCAGCAGCGGGCGACCAGCGCCTTCACCTCCTGCTCGATGCCGTACTCGCGCAGGCACGGCCCGCACTCGTCGAGGTGGTGCCGGATCAGCGTGCGCCGCTCCTCGCCGCACTCCAGATCCAGGTAGAGGTAGACCTCCGCGATGACCTCTCGGCAGTCCGTCTCGTGCGGATCTCCACAGCTCATGTCAGACCTCCCGGCCGGCGGAAGCGGTCGAGCCCTTCTTCGACGCCGCGGCGCTGAAGCCCCGCTCGGCGGCGTACTGCTCGAGCAGCTTGCGCAGATTACGTCGGCCCCGGTGCAGACGCGACATGACCGTGCCGATGGGCGTGCCCATGATGTCGGCGACCTCCTTGTAGGAGAAGCCCTCGACGTCGGTGAGGTAGACGGCCAACCGGAACTCCTCCGGCAACTGCTGGAGGGCCTCCTTGACGTCGCTGTCCGGCAGCCGGTCCAGCGCCTCGGTCTCGGCCGAGCGCAGCCCGCTGGAGGTGTGCGACTCGGCCTCGGCGAGCTGCCAGTCGGTGATCTCGTCGGTCGGCGCCTGGATGGGCTGGCGCTGCCGCTTGCGGTAGGAGTTGATGTAGGTGTTGGTCAGGATCCGGTAGAGCCAGGCCTTCAGGTTCGTGCCCTGCTCGAACTGGTGGAAGGCGGCGTACGCCTTCAGGTAGGTCTCCTGGACCAGGTCCTCGGCATCCGCCGGGTTGCGGGTCATCCGCAGCCCGGCAGCGTAGAGCTGATCGACGAAGGGCATCGCGTCCCGCTCGAAGCGGGCCCTGCGCTCGTCCGTCTTCTCGGTGGTCAACCGCACATCCCCTCGCGTCGGATGCTGTCCCGCCGAGGATACGCGTACGGACGTGCCCGCAGATTCACTTCCGGCGGGTGTGCTCGTACTCACCGCGGCCGGGCCGACCGGCGGCACCACCGCGGGCCAGTCCGGACCGCCCAGCAGCCGTCGCAGCTGCCACGCTCCCCGCTCGTCCCGTTCCCGGACCCGCGTCTCGGTCGGCACCCGGTCTCCCCCCTCGCCAGAAATGTCGTCCCGGGGGGTGCAACGTCCCCGACGGGCCGGAGCATTCCGCTGGCCTCCCCCGTTCCCGGCCCCGGCGCCGACGGAGGCGGGCGCTGGGACCAGGAAGGGCCTGGGAGGACCGGCGCCGCCCGCCCGAACCGGGCGTCCGGCGCCATCCGATGCAACGACCCGCCGCGGCCACCGGACACGGCCCGCCGGAGCGCCCGCCGCCGTCCGCCGGGCGCGCGCCCACACCCGCGCCGGGCCAGGGCGGGCGCCGATCCAAGGCGCGGCGGGCACCGATCCGGGCCGCGGCGGACGCCGATCCGGGCGTGGGGACGAGGGCGGTGCGGGCGACGGGGCGGCGCTCAGCTGCGCGCCCAGCCCTGCCCGCGCAGCCAGTCACGCACCACCGCGGCCGTGCCGGCCGGGTCCCCCCGCAGGTCGTGCCGCTCCCCCGGGCGGGTCACCACGTGCACCCCCGGCCCCGGCTCCGGCACCCCGAACGGGTCACGGTCGCCGTTGACCACGAGGGTCGGCAGGCCGGTCGCCAGCTCCGCCGCCCGCGACCGCTCCGGGCGGCCCGGCGGATGCAGCGGGAACGCGAGCGCGACCACCCCGGCGGCGCCCACCGCCGACGCGGTGCGGCACGCCACCCGCGCGCCGCTGGACCGCCCGCCCACCAGCAGGGGTACGCCGGGATGCCGCTCCCGCAGCACGGCGAGCACGGCGGTCCACGCCTCGTCGAGGTGCCCCGCTGGAGCCGGCGCGCGCCGACCGGCGACGCGGTACGGCTGGGTCACCCGGGCCACCACCAGCCCGGCGCCGACCGCCGCGTCCCGCAGCGCGCACAGGTCGGGGGCGTCGACGTCACCGCCCGCGCCGTGGCCGAGCACCAGCAGGGCGCTCGGCGTCCCCGCCGGCAGGTCGGTGTCGACCCGGGCGGGCCCGCGCGGGGTCGGAAGGTCGTCGTCCTGCGGCATCGGCCCATTCTGCGGCCTCCGCGGGCCTCGGCGACCTCGACCTGGCCGAGAAGGGCACGACGGGCAGCCGGCCCGCCGACGCGGCGGGCCGGCTGCGACCGGTTTCAGTCGACGGTCAGCTCAGCGGCACCAGGGTGAGCAGCCGGTCGCGGACCGGCGGACCCGCCTCGCCGGCGGCCTCCGGATCCGGTTGCACCTCGTCGCGCCAGGCGACCAGCATCGCCCGCCGTTCGCGCGGCGTGGTGCCGCCCCAGACGCCGTGGCAGTCACCCACGTCCAGCGCCCAGGCCAGACAGGAGCCCTGCACGTCACAGCTCCGGCAGAGCGCGACGGCCGCGTCAGCCGGTTCGTTCGGCGCCGGAAAGAACGTTTCCGGGTCGACGTTCTGGCAGGTTCCTCTGGTTCGCCACGCCTCGTCCTGTCGCCGCTCCCGCAACGCCCGCAACAGCCGCGGATCTCGTCGTGCGGCGGCCACCTCGTGCGGGCGGGGCATACGTGCCCGTGTCATCCACCCACCTCCCCCGTGGGACCGGCAAGATCGGTGCGCGTCGTTCGCCCCGTGCGAATCGCCACCCACCACCGGCGCTGTGTTGTATCGCACTTCCGGACACCGGGACAAGACTTCACGGCGAATATGGGTGAACAACGGTGCGACGTTTCGCCCGCAACTCTGGCAAATCACGCCCGACAATGTGTCGGACTGTCAGAAAAGCGTCATCTCCTCCGACGCGGCGGCCCGGGCGAGCGGCACCCGCTCGGTCAGCTGCGGCCCGTCGTTGCGCACGTCCCCCACCGCCGTCCCCACCGGGCGGATCTCCAGCGTCGCGAGCCAGTCGGGCGGGGGCGGCGCGAGCAGGCCCTCCGGCTCGTCGGTCGACGCCAGCCACGCCCCCCAGCGCTCGCGGGGCAGCAGCAGCGGCATCCGGTCGTGCACCTCGGCCAGCTCGCCCAGCGCGGCGGTGGTGAGCACGCTGAAGGTCAGCAGCGGGCCGCCGGAGCCGTCCCAGACCGACCAGATGCCGGCGAAGGCGAGCACCGAGCCGTCCAGCGGGGTCATGTAGTAGGGCTGCTTGCGCCCGTCCGCCCCGCGGACCCACTCGTACCAGCCGTCGGCGGGGACGAGGCAGCGGCGGCGGGCGAAGGCCCTTGCGTACGCCCGGCTGGTGGCGACCGTCTCGGCGCGGGCGTTGATCATGCGGGCGGCCCCCGCGGGCGACCGGGACCAGGAGGGGACGAGCCCCCAGCGGCCGACCGACAGCGCGCGGTGGCCCTCCGGGCTGACCCGCACCAGCGGCACCGGATCGGTGGGCGCGACGTTGTGGTCGGGGTCGACCCGGCCGTCGGTCTCGTCGAGGGACTCGAACAGCGCGCTCAGGTCGCCCGCGCTCCGGGTCGTCGCGTACCTCCCGCACATGCCGCACACGCTAACCCGCCGCGCGCCGCGCGGCTGTCCCGCTGACCGGGAGGACGCGTGCCGGCCGGCGTCACCGGCCGTCGGACGCGGCAGAATGTAGGCGTGGGGAACCTGATCGCGACCCGGCCGCCGCAGCCGTGGACCGCTCCGACCGCCTCCGATCCGGTCGCGGCGACGCTGCGCCTGCCCGGGTCCAAGTCGATGACCGCGCGCGCCCTGGTGCTGAGCGCACTGGCCGGCGGCCCCTCGACCCTCGCCGGGCCGCTGCGCGCGCGGGACACCGAGCTGATGGCCGCCGGGCTGCGCGCGATGGGCGCGCACATGTCGATCAGCGACGACGAGCGCTGGCTGGTCCGCCCCCACCCGCTGGTCGGCCCCGCGCACGTCGACGTGGGCCTGGCCGGCACCGTGATGCGTTTCGTCCCGCCGGTGGCCGGCCTGGCCGACGGGCGGATCACCTTCGACGGCGACCCGCAGGCCCGCACCCGGCCCCTCGGCCCGCTGATCGGGGCGCTGCGCTCCCTCGGCGCCCGCGTGGACGCCCCCGCCACCGGCAGCCTGCCGCTGACCGTGCTCGGCGCCGGGCGGGTGGCCGGCGGCGAGGTGGTGATCGACGCCTCCGCGTCCAGCCAGCTGGTCTCCGGGCTGCTGCTGGCCGCGCCGCGCTTCGACCGGGGCGTGGTGGTCCGGCACGTGGGCCCGCCGGTGCCCTCCGCGCCGCACCTGCGGATGACGGTGCAGATGCTCCGGGCCGCCGGCGCGGCGGTCGACGACGGCACCCCCGACGTGTGGGTGGTCGAGCCGGGCCCGCTGACGGGGCGGGGCTGGGAGATCGAACCCGACCTGTCGGGCGCCGTGCCGTTCTTCGCCGCCGCCCTGGTCACCGGCGGGGAGGTGACCCTCCAGGGCTGGCCGCGCAGCAGCGCCCAGCCCGTCGAGCAGCTCCGCTCGCTGCTCCAGCGGATGGGCGGCGAGGTGACCCTCTCCACCGCCGGGCTGACGGTCCGCGGCACCGGCGCGGTGCACGGCCTGACCGCCGACCTCTCCGACGTCAGCGAGCTGACCCCGGCGCTGACCGCGCTGGCCATGCTCGCCGACTCGCCGTCGGTGTTCACCGGCGTCGGCCACATCCGGGGCCACGAGACCGACCGGCTGACCGCGCTGGCGCGGGAGTTCGCCGCGCTCGGCGCCGACATCACCGAGTCCCCCGACGGGCTGGAGATCCGGCCCCGGCCGCTGCACGGCGGGGTGTTCGAGACCTACCACGACCACCGGATGGCGCACGCCGCCGCGGTGGCCGGGCTGGCCGTTCCCGGCATCGAGTTGAGCGACGTGGCGTGCACCTCGAAGACCATGCCCGAGTTTCCGGCACTATGGTCGGCGATGGTGACCGGCAAGAGCTGACACGACGGGGGGCGGGTCCTGACGACCAGACGGCGGGAGTACGACGAGGACGACGTACGGGTCCGTCCCGGCAGGTCGTCGCGCCCGCGTACCCGTACCCGACCCCGGCACTCCGACGCGGTGGACGGCTTCGTGATCGCCGTCGACCGGGGCCGCTACACCTGCGTGCCGCCCGACGCCGGGCCGGACACGCCCCTGGTCACCGCGATGCGGGCCAGGGAGCTGGGGCGCAAGTCGGTGGTGGTCGGCGACCGCGTCGGCCTGGTCGGGGACACCTCCGGCGCGGCCGGGGCGCTGGCCCGGATCGTCCGGATCGCCGAGCGCACGTCGGTGCTGCGGCGCACCGCCGACGACGACGAGACGACCGCCGAGGGGCGGCTGGAGCGGGTGGTCGTCGCCAACGCCGACCAGCTGGTCATCGTCAGCGCGCTGGCCGACCCGCCACCGCGCACCGGCTTCATCGACCGGTGTCTGGTGGCCGCGTACGACGCCGGCATCGAGCCGCTGCTCTGCCTCACCAAGGCCGACCTGGCCGGCCCCGAGGCGGTGCTCGGCTACTACGCCGAGCTGGAGCTGCCGTACGTGCTGATCCGCCCGGATTCCGACCTCGACGCCCTGCGCAGCCTGCTCGCCGGGCGGATCTCGGTCATGGTGGGGCACTCCGGGGTGGGCAAGTCGACGCTGGTCAACCGCCTCGTGCCGGACGCCGCCCGGGCGGTCGGCACGGTCAGCGCGATCGGCCGGGGCCGGCACACCTCCACGAGCGCGGTCGCGCTGCGACTGCCCCGGCTGCCCGACCGCGACGACGATCCACGGCACCTCCAGCCCGGCGCGTCTGCCGCCGCGCCGCGACCCGGAGCCGCCGCCGGCTGGATCGTGGACACCCCCGGGGTGCGCAGCTTCGGGCTGGCGCACGTCTCCGCCGACAGCCTGCTGCACGGCTTCCCCGACCTGGTCGAGGGGACGGTGGACTGCCCCGCCAACTGCCCGCACACGCCCGACGAGACCGCCTGCGGGCTGGACGCCTGGGTCGCCGCCGGCAAGGCCGACGCGCGCCGGCTGGCCTCGTACCGCCGGCTGCTGGCCTCGCGGTCGGGTGAGGGCGACGCGCGGGAGCCCGACCAGCGAAATCCCGGCGACCCGCTCGCGGGGTCCTGAGCCGGTCGCCGCTACCGTTTGGGCATGCCCGGGTACGCCGACGACATCGCCCTCGCCCACCTGCTCGCCGACGCCGCCGACGCCGTCTCCACGGCCCGGTTCCGCGCGCTCGACCTGCGGGTCGAGGCGAAACCCGACCTGACCCCGGTCTCCGACGCGGACACCGCGGTGGAGCGGGAGATCCGGGCGCTGCTGGCCGCGCACCGGCCGGCCGACGGCCTGCTCGGCGAGGAGTACGGCGAGGAGCCCGCCAGCGGCCCGGGCGGCCGGCGCTGGGTGGTCGACCCGATCGACGGCACGAAGAACTTCATCCGCGGCGTGCCGGTGTGGGCCACCCTGATCGCGCTGCTGGAGTCCGACCGGCCGGTCGCCGGGCTGGTCTCCGCGCCGGCGCTTGGCCGCCGCTGGTGGGGCGCGCTCGGCGAGGGCGCGTACGCGGGGCCCGACGCCGCCGGCGGCGCGCCGATCCGGGTCTCCGCGGTCCGGGACCTCGCGGACGCGAGCTTCTGCTACTCGTCGCTGACCGGGTGGGAGTCCGCCGGCCGGCTGGACGCGATGCTCCAGCTCATGCGGGACACCTGGCGCAGCCGGGCGTACGGCGACTTCTACGGCTACATGCTGCTGGCCGAGGGCGCGCTGGACGTGATGGTGGAGCCGGAGCTGTCGCTGTGGGACGTCGCCGCGCTGGTGCCGATCGTCACCGAGGCGGGCGGGACGTTCACCGACCTGGCCGGCCGGCCCGCCCCCTCCGGCGACGCCGGCACCGAGAGCAGCGCCGTGGCCAGCAACGGCGCGCTGCACGCCGACATCCTCGCCCGGCTGGGTCGGCCAACCGAGCACTGACCTCCGGCAGCCTCTATCCTCGCCAGGTGGTCTCCTCCGGTTGGTGCTTCCTCGCGGCCATGATCGTCGCGTACGGCGTCGCCAACCTGCTCCAGTCGGTGGCCGCCGCCCGCACCACCGTGCACCACACCTTCGACCCGGGCCTGCTGCTGCGGCTGGCGGGTCACCGCACCTACCTGGTCGGGCTCGGCTGCCAGGTGGCCGGGTTCGTGCTGGCCCTGCTCGCCCGCCGGGACCTGCCGCTCTTCCTGGTCCAGTCCAGCGTCGCCGCCGGGCTGGGGGTCACCGCCCTGCTCGGCGTCCTGGTGCTGAAGTGGCGGTTGCCGGCCGCCGAGGTGGCCCTGCTGGTGCTGCTGTTCGCCGGGATCACCGCGCTGGTGCTCTCCGCCGAGCCCGCGCCGGCCAAGCCGCTCGGCACCGCCGGCATGATCGCCCTGGCGGTGGCGCTCGGCGTGATCGCCGTGATCGGCTTCTTCGCGGTACGCCTGCACGGGGCGCCCGGCTCGGTGGCGCTCGGCGCGCTGGCCGGGCTGGCGTTCTCCGCCGCCGCGGTGGCCGCCCGGCCCCTCGCCTCCGCCCCGACGCCGGAGGCGTTCGTCCAGGACCCGCTGCTCTACCTGCTGATCGTCCACTCGATCGTCGGCCAGCTGCTGCTCGGCCTGGCCATGCAGCGCGGCTCGACCACGGCCGCCGTGGCGGCGATGGACGCCGCCGGGGCGGTGCCCGCCGCGATCGTCGGCCTGCTGCTGCTCAACGACAAGATCTGGCCCGGGCGGGAGTGGCTCGCCGCGGTCGGGTTCCTGGTCACCCTCGCGGCGGTCATCGGTCTCACCCGGTACGCCGAGCCCCAGCACCACCACGCGGTCGCCGGGGAACGGGACCGGGGCATGGTCGGCGCGGGAGCGCCCGGCCGCCCGCTCTGAGGACGGCCGGCGCTCAGGCCGCCTCGACCCGACCGGCCCGGCAGGCCGCCTCGACCCGACCGTCCGTCAGGCCGCCTCGACCGGCTTGCGGCGGCTGACCACGCGCTCGTAGAGGCGCTCCAGCGCGCCCGCCGTCCGCTCCCAGGTGTAGCTGCACCGCACCCGGTCCACCGCGGCGTGCCCGTACGCGAACCGCCCGGCATTGTCGGCGAGCAGCCGGCGCAGCGTCACGCCCAGCGCACGGACGTCGCCCGGCGGCACCAGGCGGCCGGTGACCTCGTCGACCACCGCGTCGGCGATCCCGCCCATGGAGTAGCCGACCACCGGCACCCCGCAGGCCATCGCCTCCAGTGACACCCGGCCGGCGGAGGAGTAGTGCGGGGTGCAGGCGACCACGTCCGCGGAGCGGTACCAGGTGGCCATCTGGTCGTGCGGCACCGCGCCCACCAGCTTCACCTGCTCGGCCACCCCGCTCCGCTCGGCCAGCTCGCGCAGCCGCCGGGCCTCGGCGTGGTTGGCGAGCTGCCCGGCGGGCGGGCCCCCGGCGATCACCAGCTCGGCGTCGCCGACCAGCCGCATGGCCCGGATCAGGTCCTCCTGGCCGTGCCCGGGCGAGAGCCCGCCGACGGAGAGGATCCGGGCCCGCCGGTCGCGGGGGGCGGCCTCGCCCTCGGGATGGAACTGCGCGGTGTCGACGCCGGCCGGCACCATCGCCACCGAGGCGCGTTGCAGCCCCATCCGGGTCAGCTCGTCGACCTCGTCGTTGCACTGGGCGACCGCGATGTCCACCGCCCGGGTCAGCGCCCGCTCCAGCGGGATCCGCTCCCCCGGCCCGTCGTACTGCCGGCCGAGGTGGCGCAGCTGTTCGACGCCGAGGGAGTGGAACGTCTGCACCACCGGGACGTCCGTCTCGCGGACCGCGTGCGCGGCGGCCAGCCCACCGACCCAGTAGTGCCCGTGCACCACCTCGGGGCGCCACTCGCCCGCCCACCGGTCGGCCAGCCAGGCGCCGAACGCGGACACGTGCGGGACCAGCTCGGCGGTCGGCAGCGGGGCGGGCGGGCCGATCGGCACCCGCTCCACCCGGTAGCCGTCGACCGTCGCCGTCTCCGGCAGCCCCGGGTCGTCGCGGCGTTCGTACACCCGGACGTCGTGGCCCCGCGCGGCGAGTTCGGCGGCGACCCGGGCGACGTGCTGGTGGGTGCCGACGGTCAGGCCGGCGGCGCCCCTGGGTGGGCCGGCGTGCGCGCAGACGAGGCCGACGCGCATGGGTCACCTCCATGCGATCTTCTCAAGCGGTGGTCCTCGGTCAGAGGGTCCCATTAACCGAACCCCCGGGAGCCGAAACCTGGCAGATCGGGAAGAGCCCGGCGGGTACTTGCGCGACGGCAACTGTCGCGGGACGCCGACACCCCGGCCCCGGGCCACGACTATCCGACCGGTGCCGGCCGCATGACCCCTGCCGACGGGGGTACGGGCGAAGAATGCCACTCACCCGCAGCCTCGCCGACGCCTCCGTCGTGCTCACCGGCGCCTCCAGCGGCATCGGTACGGCCACCGCCTACGCCCTCGCCCGGCGCGGCACCGCCGTCGTGCTGGCCGCCCGGAGCGAGGCGGCCCTGGAGGAGGTCGCCGTGCGGTGCCGTGAGCTGGGCGGGCGGGCGCTGGTGGTGCCGACCGACGTGACCGACCCGGCGGCCGTCGAGCGCCTCGCCGCCCGCGCGGTCGCCGAGTTCGGCCGGATCGACGGCTGGGTCAACAACGCCGCGGTCGGCGCGGTCGGGCTCTTCGACGAGATCCCGGTTGAGGAGTTCCGGCGGGTGCTGGAGGTGAACCTGCTCGGCGCCGCGTACGGCACCCGGGCCGCCCTGCCCCACCTGAGCGCGGCGGGTGGCGGGGTGCTGGTCAACAACGCCTCGGTGCTGGCCGAGGTGGCGATGCCCTACCAGTCGGCGTACAACGCCGCGAAGCACGGCATCCGCGGCCTGGCCGACACGGTCCGTCAGGAGCTGCGGGTCACCGGGCGGGGCGACATCTCGATCTGCACGGTGCTGCCGGCCACCATCGACACCCCGTTCTTCCGGCACGCCGCCAACCACAGCGGCCGGGAACTGGTGCCGCCACCCCCGGTCTACCCGCCGGAGGTGGTGGCCGAGACGATCGTCCGGCTGCTGCGCCGCCCCCGCCGCGAGGCGTACGCCGGCGGGGCCGCCCGGCTGATCGGCCTCCAGTGGCGGCTCGCCCCGGCGGTCGCCGAGCGGGTCCTCGGCTGGTACGCGCACCGCACCCAGTTCGGCCCCGCCGCGCGGCCGGAGAGCACGGGCAACGTCTTCCACGCCGACGCGGCGGCCCGGCGCGAGGGCGGCTGGCACGGCCGGCGGCGGCACCTGGTCCGGATGACCGCCGCCTTCGGGCTGGCGGCGGCGGGGACCGCCGTCGGTACGGTGGCCGCGATGACCCGCCGGGCGCGGACGGACCGCTGATGCCGGGCGTCGAGCGGTCGGGTGCGCGGTCGGGGCAGGCGGTGCACAATGGGCCGATCATGGCGACCGACGTGCGCTGCCGGGTGGAGGCGGACGAGGCCCGCGGGGTGGTCCGGGTGACCGGGGTGCTCGACCGCTCCGGCGTCGACACCGTACGCGACGGCCTGCTCGCCCGGCTCTGCGACCGGCCCGGCCCGGTGGTGGCCGACCTCACGGGCCTGCGGATGGCCGACCCGGCGGCCGGGGACGTCTTCGCCGAGGTGCGCCGGGAGGTGCGCGACTGGCCCGCCGCCGAGCTGCTGCTCTGCGATCCGACCGGCGCCGTCGCGGGGGTGCCGGCCTGGCCGACCCTGGACGGCGCGATGGCCGGACTGGCCGCCGCGCCGCTGGCCGCGGTGGTCGAGGCCGACCTTCCCCCCGTCGTCGAGGCCGCCCGGCAGGCCCGGCACCTCGTGGCGGAGGGGTGCGGGCGCTGGGGCCTGCACGAGCTGATCGAGCCGGCCTGCATCGCCGTCACCGAGATGGTGAACAACGTGGTCGCCCACGCGCGCACCGGGATGACGGTCCGCCTGGCGCCCCGGGACAGCACCCTGCACCTGGCGGTACGCGACCACTCGCCCCGCCAGCCGGCGTTCACCGGGCCGGCTCCGCTGGACACCGCGGGCGGACGCGGCCTGCTGCTGATCGACGCCGTCGCCGACAGCTGGGGCAGCAGTCCGGTGCCGGACGGCAAGGTCGTCTGGTGCGTGCTGGACGCCGAGGACGCGGCCCGGCACGGCTGAGCGCCGCCCCGTTCCTGCCCCGACGTCCCCCGTGGCGCTCCTTCCGCCCGGATGGCCACGGGCGGCACCGGTTATGCCGGGAGGGCAGTGGGTAGTGATCTGCCATGCGCGACGACGAGTACCCGACCCCCGTGTCCGACCCCGAGGCGGAGGGCCTGCCCGACACCGCCGACGACGACTCGACCGCCAACGACGACGTCCTGACCGGGCGCGAGGCGGACGGCCCGGAGCCCGCGCAGTTGCCGGGCGACCGGACACCGGTCGCGGTGGACCGGTACGGGACCACCGCCGAGGAGCAGCTCGACGGCGAGTCGCTGGACTACAAGCTCGACCGGGAGCAGCACGAACGCCCGGCCGACGACCCGCTCGCCGGCCCCGTCGACCCGGACATCGCCGCCGAGGCCGACAGCGAGGAGGCCGCGGCGCAGGCCCAGCTCGACGCGGACGTGATCGACCCCGGCCCCACCTCCGACCCGGACTCGCCGGTCTCCCTCTACGACCACGGCAAGCTCGGCAGCGTCGCCGACGGTCAGGTCGGCCGGCTCGTCGAGCCGGACGAGGGGGCGCACACCGACCAGGAGACCGACTCGGTGGCGTACGACGCCGGTTCGGCCGGCGGCGGCGCGAGCGCCGAGGAGCTGGCCATCCACGAGACGCGCCCGCCGCACTCGGTCTGAACCGGCCGGGAGCCGTCGGGGAACCCTTCGGGGGCGGTTCCCCGGCGGCCGCTCAGTCGTCCAGGCCCCGTTCGATCGCGTACCGGGTCAGCTCGACCCGGTTGTGCAGCTGGAGCTTGCCCAGCGTGTTCTGCACGTGGTTCTGCACCGTGCGGTGGGCCAGGCCGAGCCGCTCGGCGATCTGCTTGTAGGACATCCCCTTGGCGACCAGGCGCAGCACCTCGGTCTCCCGGTCGGTGAGCCGGGGCGCCGGGCCCGCGCCCCGGGCGTCCCGGCCGGTGGCGGGGTCGGTGCCGTCCGGATCGGCTGCGAGCCGGCGGTACTCACCGAGGACCAGCCCCGCCAGGCCGGGCGTGAAGACCGGCTCCCCCGCCGCCGTGCGGCGCACCGCCTCCAGGAACTCCGCCGGGGCGGCCGACTTCACCAGGTAGCCGGTGGCGCCCGCCTTCACCGCGTCCAGCACGCTCTGCTGCTCGCCGCTGGCCGAGAGCATCAGCACCCGCACCTCCGGCAGCACGGCGCGCAACCCGTGGATCACCTCCACCCCCGAGACGTCCGGCAGTTGCAGGTCGAGGATCACCACGTCCGGCCGGGCGGCGGCGGCGACCCGGACCGCCTGCCGACCCTCCCCGCTGGCGGCGACCACGAGGTGACCGGCCTCGGTGAGATCCCGGGCCACCCCCTCGCGCCACATCGGGTGGTCGTCCACCACCATCACCCGTACGCCTGTCACGGGAGCACCTCCCTCGAAACGGTCAGTTCCAGCTCCGTGCCGACGCCCGGCGCGGAGGTGATCCGCACCGTGCCGCCGAGGTCGGCGAGGCGGCCCCGGATCGACCGGGCGACGCCGAGCCGGCCCTCGGCGGCGGCCTGCTCCAGCCGGCCGTCCGGAAACCCCGGCCCCTCGTCGCGGATCGACACGGTCACCGTCGCCCCCTCGTCCTCGACCAGCACCCAGGCCCGCCCGTCCGTGTGCCGGGCCACGTTGTCCAGGGCGGCGGCGGTCGCGGCGGCCAGCTCGTGGGCGACCCGTCCGGGCAGCGGCACCGGGGTGGCCGGCGCGGACAGCGAGACCGTCGCCGAGGCGTACCGACCGAGCAGCCCGCGCAGGTCCACCGGCCCGCCGTCGGGGGCGACCCCGACCGGGGCGGCGCCGCCGATCAGGGCGCGCAGCGCGGCCTCCTGCTCCCCGGCGAGCCGGGCCAGCTCCCCGGCCTCGCCGTCCAGGTGGGCGCCGCGCCGCTGCACCAGCGCGAGCACCTGGAGCACGGAGTCGTGGATGTCCCGGGCCAGCCGCTCCCGCTCCCGGGTGGCGGCCTCCAGCTCCACCGCCCGGTGCAGCCGCTCCTCGACGGTCACGGCCAGCCGGGCGACGTGCCCGACCACCACCCCGGCGAGCAGCAGCAGGATCACCCCGGTGAGCGAGGACTCACCGATCCGTTCGCGGGTGGCGAGGTCCGCCGCGCCGAGCACCAGGGCGGCGACCGTGCCCCGGCGCCGGCCACCGGAGACGGCCCAGGCCAGCACCGGGCCGGCCAGCCAGGCCACCGCGAGGGTGGGCACGCCGGCGGCGAGCGCCGTCCGCCCGATCACCCAGGGGGTGGCCAGCATGATGCCGACGACGACCCCCAGGTCCGCCAGGAGCAGCGGCCAGCCCCGGCGGGCCGGGTCGGCGTAGCCGACGGCGGTCACGCCGGTCCAGGCCGCCATCAGCAGGACCAGGCCGCCGGCCGCGAGCGGGTGGGCGTACCGGTCGGCGTCCCGGAGCGCCAGCACGCAGACGTACGCCAGGGAGGCCACCCGGAACACGGCGATGGCCCGCCAGAGCGGGACCTCGAAACCACCGGGCGGCGTCGGCACGCCCGTCACGATGCCACAACAGGCAGGACGGCCGGCGGCCCGGCGGATGCGCCCCGGGAAACCCTGCCGTACGGTGAAAAAGCCGCGAAAACTTCCGCGATCCGCTGTCGGGACGGGGCCATGACGAATGCGGAACCCGGAGCACAGCGTACGGTTGTGCCCATCGAACCTTCCCTCCTCATCGCTGAGGCCTTCGACCAGGCCCAGGTGACCGAGCTTCGACACTCGGTCACCTCCTGCGCGCATGGGGCGGGGCTGACCGGGCAGCGCCTGGACGACTTCGTGCTGGCGGTCAACGAACTGATCACCAACGCGGTCCGGCACGGCGGCGGCCGGGGCTGGCTGCGGCTCTGGTGCCAGTCGGGGCAGCTGTTCTGCGAGGTGTCCGACCACGGGCAGGGAATCAGCACGCAGCGGCTGGGCGACCGGAGCCGCCCCGCCGCCGACACCGCCGGCGGGTGGGGCCTCTGGCTGGCCCGGGAGCTGAGCGACAGCATGGACGTCGAGACCGGCGCGCGCGGCACGACGGTCCGCATCAGCACCGCCGTCGCGGCCCCCCAGCACACCGGCCGCCACCGCCGCGACTGACCCCGCGCGAACGCACGCGGGGCAGGCCGGCGGCCGGCGGCGGGTCAGGCGAAGAGGGCGCTCACCGATTCGCCGTTGTGGATCCGGCGCATCGCCTCGGCCAGGGCCGGCGCCACCGAGAGGATCTTCAGCTTCGGCACCCGCTTGTCGGCGGGGATCGGCACCGTGTTGGTGCAGACGATTTCCAGCACGCCCTCCTGCTCGCTCAGCCGCTGCAACGCGCCGCTGGAGAAGAGGCCGTGCGTGCAGGCCAGCCGGATGGAGCGGACCTTCAACTCGCGCAGGTGCTCCATCAGCTCGATCACCGTGCTGCCCTTGGCGATCTCGTCGTCCAGCACGATCACGTCCCGGTCGGCCACGTCGCCGATCACCGCGCTGATCTTGACCCGGTCGTCGCTGAACCGCTGCTTCGCCCCGGCGGCCACCGGGGTGCCGAGCCGCCGGGCGAACGCCGCCGCCTCCTTGGCGTTGCCGAGGTCCGGCGAGACCACCACGGTGTTGCTGAGGTCGTAGCGGGTGAAGTGGTCGGCCAGCTCGCGCAGCGCGTGCAGGTGGTCGACCGGCACGCTGAAGAAGCCGTGCACCTGGGGCGAGTGCAGGGTCATCGCCAGCACCCGGTCCGCGCCCGCCGAGGTGAGCAGGTCCGCGACGAGCCGTCCGCCGATCGAGATGCGCGGCGCGTCCTTCTTGTCCGACCGGGCGTACGCGTAGTGCGGCAGCACCACGGTGATCCGGCCGGCCGAGGCGCCCCGGGCCGCGTCGATCATGAGCAGCAGCTCGACCAGGTTCTCCTGCACGGGCGGCACCAACGGCTGGATCAGGAAGACGTCCCGCTCCCGGCAGTTGGCCTGCAGCTGCACTTCCAGGCAGTCGTTGGCGAACCGGGAGACCCGCACCGGGTGCAGCGGCACGTCGAGGTGGGCGCAGATCTCGGCGGCGAGTTCGGGATGGGCGGTTCCGCTGAAGACGGCGATGTCACGCACGTCCGCACATCGTACGGGCGGGACCGGGACCGGCTCCCCGCCGGGGCCCGCCACCGGCCGGCGAAGCGCGCCCGGTGCGGGTACGGTGCTGCCGTGACCCCCCAGTACGTCGCCGCCATCGACCAGGGCACCACCTCCTCGCGGTGCATCGTCTTCGACCGGGCCGGGGAGATCGTCTCCGTGGCCCAGCGGGAACACCGGCAGATCTTCCCCCGGCCGGGCTGGGTGGAGCACGACGCCGAGGAGATCTGGGAGAACGTCCAGCGGGTGGCCCGGGAGGCGCTCCACGCCGCGGGCACCGACGCCGCCGGGCTCGCCGCCGTGGGCATCACCAACCAGCGGGAGACCACGCTCGTCTGGGACCGGGCGACCGGCCGGCCGGTCGCCAACGCGATCGTCTGGCAGGACACCCGCACCGGCCCGCTGCTGCGCGAGCTGGAGCAGGCGTACGGCGAGGAGCGGTTCCGCACCCGCACCGGGCTGCCGCTGGCCACCTACTTCGCCGGGCCGAAGCTGCGCTGGCTGCTGGAGCACGTCGACGGGCTGCGCGGGCGCGCCGAGGCCGGCGAGGTGCTCTTCGGCACGATGGACAGCTGGCTGATCTGGAAGCTGACCGGCCGGCACGTCACCGACGTGACCAACGCCAGCCGCACCCTGCTGATGGACCTGGGGACCCTCGACTGGGACCCGGAGCTGCTCGACGCGATGGGCGTGCCGGCCGCGATGCTGCCGGAGATCCGCAGCTCCGCCGAGGTCTACGGGGAGGCCACCGGCGTCCTGGCCGGGGTGCCGGTGGCCAGCGCGCTCGGCGACCAGCAGGCCGCCCTGTTCGGGCAGACCTGCTTCCAGCCGGGCGAGGCCAAGTGCACCTACGGCACCGGCAGCTTCCTGCTGCTCAACACCGGCGCCAGCCCGGTCCCCTCCACCCACGGCCTGCTCACCACCGTCGCCTACCGCATCCACGGCCAGCCCGCCGCGTACGCGCTGGAGGGGGCGATCGCGGTCACCGGCTCGCTGGTGCAGTGGCTGCGGGACAACCTCGGGCTGATCTCCACCGCGCCCGAGGTGGAGGAGCTGGCCCGCACCGTCGACGACAACGGCGGCTGCTACGTCGTACCGGCCTTCTCCGGGCTGTTCGCCCCGCACTGGCGCAGCGACGCGCGCGGGGTGATCGCCGGCCTGACCGGCTACATCACCAAGGGGCACCTGGCCCGGGCGGCGCTGGAGGCGTCCGCCTGGCAGACCTGCGAGGTGGTCGACGCGATGAACGCCGACTCCGACGTGGCGCTGCGCCGGCTCCGGGTCGACGGCGGGATGACGGCCAACGGGCTGCTGATGCAGTTCCTCGCCGACGTGCTCGACGTGCCGGTGGTCCGGTCCCGGATCACCGAGACCACCTGCCTCGGCGCGGCCTACGCGGCCGGCCTGGCGGTCGGCTTCTGGCCGGACCTGGCGACGCTGCGCGGCCAGTGGCGCTCCGACGCGCAGTGGGAGTCGACGATGGAGCCGGCGCACCGGGAGCGGGAGCTGCGCAACTGGCGCAAGGCCGTCCAGCGCACCCTCGACTGGGTGGACTGACCGCCGCGCCCCGGCCCGCGTCGGGCGCGACTGCTCGGCCTCGGGCCTGGCGTCGCGGCCCCGGCGCGGGAGACCGGGCTCAGCCCCAGCGGTTGCCGGTGAGCTTCTCGTAGACGTCCACGTAGCGGGCCCGGGTCGCCTCGACCACCTCGACCGGCACCTCGGGCGCCGGGGCCCGCTTGTCCCAGCCGCTCTCCACCGCCCAGTCCCGGACGTACTGCTTGTCGTAGGAGAACTGCGCCCGGCCCGGCTGGTACGACTCCGCCGGCCAGAACCGGGACGAGTCGGAGGTGAGCAGCTCGTCGCCGACGGTCAGCGTGCCGTCCGGCGCCCAGCCCAGCTCGATCTTGGTGTCGGCGACCAGGATTCCCCGGTCGGCGGCCAGCTCGGCGCCCCGGCGGTAGACGTCGATCGTGATCCGGCGCAGCCGCTCGGCGGTCTCGGCGCCGACCTTGTCCACCACCTGGGCGAAGGTGATCGGCTCGTCGTGCTCGCCCACCGGCGCCTTGGTCGACGGGGTGAAGATCGGCTCGGGCAGGATGGACGCCTCGACCAGGCCACGCGGCAGCTCGACGCCGGAGACCGCGCCGGTGTGCTGGTACTCCTTCAGACCGCCGCCGGTCAGGTAGCCGCGGGCGACGCACTCCACGGGAACCATCTCCAGGCGCCGGCAGCGAATCGCCCGGCCGGCGAACTCCGCCGGCACGTCGGTGGCGGAGATGACGTGGTTCGGCACCAGGTCGGCCAGTTGCTCGAACCACCACAGCGAGAGCGCGGTGAGCAGCTTGCCCTTGTCGGGGATCGGCGTCGGCAGCACCACGTCGTAGATCGAGATGCGGTCGGAGGCGACCAGGATCAGGTCCTCGCCGTCGGCGTAGACGTCCCTGACCTTGCCCGAGTGCAGAAGTTCCACGCGCCCTAGTACACCACGTGGGCCGCGTACGGCCTCCGCCGGTGGCTGCGGGCATCGGTGCGTACGCCTGGGGTGCGGTGGTGTGGCCGGACGTACGTTGACACCTCCCGCGGCGCCTGCGTGAATGATCCGGCCGCCCGCCCCACCGGTCCGCCAGGAGTCTCCGTGCCCGCTGCCCGATCCCCGCTCCCCCGCGCCGGAGCGGACCCGGGGCGGCGTCGGGTGCTCGCCGCGTTGCTGGGTGCGCCGGTGCTCGCCACCGGCGGGCTCACCGGGTGCAGCGAGGACCGGGCGGCCCCGGTGGAGACCGGGCCGGTCGAGCTGTCGGTCTTCTGGTACGGCGGGGCGAAGCGGGCCGAACTCACCGAACGGGTGCTGCGGCTCTACACCGACCGCAATCCCCGCGTCGGCTTCCGGGTCACCTGGCAGGGCCCCGACGGCTACTACGACCGGCTGGCCACCCAGGCCGCGGGCGGCAACGTGCCCGACCTGATCCAGCTCGACGACAGCATGCTCACCGAGTACGCGCGCCGCGAGATCGTCCTGGACCTCAGCGGACACGTCGCCGATCACCGCCTGGACCTGCGCACCCTGCCCCCGGGCCTGGCCCGGTACGGGCAGGTCGACGGGCGTACGGTCGGTGTCGCCGCGGCACAGACCGCCGCCGCCGTGGTCTACGACCGCACGTTGCTGCGCCGGCTGCGGCTGCCCGAGCCGCGCACGGGGATGTCCTGGGCGGAGTACGTCGCCTGGGCGCAACGGGTCACCCGGGTCGGCGAGGGCCGGGTGGCCGGCACGATGGACGCGTCCGGCGACTACCGGGCGTTCTGGCTCTGGCTGCGCGGCCAGGGCGGCGAGTTCTACCGCGATCGGCAGCTCGGCTTCGGCGCCGACGCGCTGACCGAGTGGTTCGACCTGTGGCGGCGGGCCCGGTCCGGCCGGGCGACCCCGAGCGCCGCCCTGGTGGAGCAGGCCGACGGCGGCGAACCGGCCCGACAGCTCGTGGTCACCGGCGCCACGGCCGCCTCGTTCGCCTGGTCGCACCAGCTGCCGGAGCTCCAGCGGCTCACCGATGCCGAGCTCGGCCTGGCCGCCATGCCGGGCCCTCCGGAGGCGCAGTGGCCCCGGGCGTCGATGTACTGGGCGGCCTTCCGCGGCACCCGGCACCCCAGCCTGGTCGCGGACGTGATCAACTTCCTGACCGGCAACGGCGAGGCGGGTGCCGTACTCGGTCACGAGCGTGGGCTCAGCCCCAGCCTCGCCGTACGCAGTTTCGTCGAGGGCAGCATCACCGATCCGGCACAGCGGCGCGCGGCGGCTCTCGGCACCGCGCTGGCCAGCCGGCTGGGGCCGGCGCCCAGCCCGCCGCCGCAGGGCCACCCGCGCGTGCGGACGCTGCTGCTGGAGGCCGCCGAGAGCATCCGGGGCGGCGGGACCGGCCCCCGGGCCGCGACAGCCCGCTTCATGGCCCAGGCGAACGCGGCGCTGGCCGGATAGGGCCAGTCACCGCAGCCGCGCCCGGCGGAGCGCCGGGCGTGGGCTCGGCGAGGCGCCGGGCGTGCTCGGGCTCCGCGCGACAGACTGCCGGCGCCGTGGTTCCGCGGCTCAGCGCGGCGGACCACCCCGGCGGTTGCGCATCATGCGCATCACGAGGAAGACGACGCCGGCGACCACGACGAGGCAGCAGAGCAGGCCGATGAAGCCGAAACCGCCACCGCGCCGCCGCCGCGCGGCCTCCACCACGAGCTCACCCGTGCCGGTGGACGCCCAGGCCGCGACGGGCACGAACACCGACAGCACGACCGCACCGAGGACGGCGCTCAACCGGCCCCACCACTTACCGAATGAAGACATGCCCACATCTTCGCCGACAACCGCAAACTCGGCACGTCGGTCGGCCGATGAACCGCGTGTCCGGCGCCCGGGACCGCGCGAGTCCCACGGCCAGGGCACCAGCGCCGGGGCGCCGTTCCGCCGGTCGCCCCGCCCGGCGCGCATGGAGGGGTGCAGGTCGACGCTGGCGTACGCGAATGGCTCACCAGCCGGCCCCGCTCCGCCCGCCGCCGGTCGACCGACCGGATTCCCGCCCGGAGGCCGGAAAGCGGAAAGGCCCCGGAGATGATCTCCGGGGCCTTTCCGACGTGGTAGCGGGGACAGGATTTGAACCTGCGACCTCTGGGTTATGAGCCCAGCGAGCTACCGAGCTGCTCCACCCCGCGTCGGCTCGTTAACTCTAGCGCACCCGACGCCACAATGATCAGCGGACCCCCGATCCCGCCGAGACACCCGCCCTGACCAGCGCAGACCGGGGTCGGAGGCCGGCGCGAGGCGCCCGTCGCCCCAGCCCGGCTCCCGCCGCGTCCGACCGCAGTGGCCGTGATGAAACATCTCGGTCCGCTTCCGACTACTCCTCTGGCGCGAGCGCCTCGCCTTTTCCTGCGCGAGCGGCTGCAGGAGGTTCGCACCCGCCGCAGCCGCGCCTGAGCCGCCCGGTGATCAGGACGTCATGGCGGCATCCGGGCTTTTAGGTTCATGACGCCCTGCTCACCGTTGGCTGGGCCGGCGCTCGTGGATGGAGCCGGGAGCCGGGAGCCGCGTGATCGCCGGGCGGCAGGTGGGCCGAAAATGCGGAACGGCCCCGGATTCAAGTCCGGGGCCGTTCCGATGTGGTAGCGGGGACAGGATTTGAACCTGCGACCTCTGGGTTATGAGCCCAGCGAGCTACCGAGCTGCTCCACCCCGCGTCGGTTCGCATACAGTATCCCACCGACCCCCGTCCCCGCAAAACGACCCCGGTGGCCGACCGCCCGGGCCCGCGTCCGGCCCGAGCGGCGTACGCCTCAGCGCAGCCAGTCCTCGATCGCGTCCACCGCCCGCCGGCTGTCGGCGTCGACCTGGGACCGCGTCGACGAGGTGCCTTCCCAGCCCTGTTCCCAGAGCACGGTCACCACGTCGCCCACCCGGATCGCCCGGACCAGCCGGACCTCGTCGCCGCCCGTGGGATCGCCCTCGGCGTCCCGGGCCGGCGTCCGGATCTCGAACAGCACCGACCCGTCGCCGAAGCCGCTGTCGGCCAGCAACCGCAGTCGCGAGGTGGACGCGTTGCCGCCGCCCACCCCGGGCTACGTGGGGCAGTCCCGCACCGCCGCCCGCAGCTCGCGGAGGAAGTCGTCGGCCCGTCCCGGCCGGTAGAGGGTGATGGTGTGCGCGTAGCTGCCGTCCGGGACGTACCCCTGCGGGGTCTGCGGCAGCTTGTAGGCCAGGTTGCGGGTGCGGCGCTGCACGATCCCCGCCGGTCGGCGCGCCTGCTCGAAGAGGTAGTGCAGGGCGAGCGCCTGCCGCTGGGCCGCCGGCAGCTGGCGCAGCGCGCCCGCGAGCAGCACGGCGTCCTCGTTCGGCGGCGGCACCGGCTCGGGCGGCCCGGTGCGGCTCAGCGCCGCGCGCCAACCCTGCAACCGGCGCCACCGGTCGGTGGCCAGGCGGGCGACCACCAGCCGCAGCCCACGCCTCCGGCGCCGGGTGGGCGGCCAGCCCGCCCCACTGGCGCCAGGCCCGGGCGTACGCCTCCTGCACCAGGTCCTGCGCCTCGGTGTGGTCACCGGCCACCGCGTAGCCGTAGCGGAGCATCCGTCGGGAGGTGCTCCGGTAGAACTCGTCGAAGCTCGTCGCGTCTCTCATGTCTCCGACCCACGCTCTTCCGGTCGTTCCCGCCTCAGGCAGGAGAGACGGCGCCGTGGGGCGGCGGGTTGCGGGTGCCCGGCCGGTCGTCGTGAACGCGACAGCGCCCCCGGCCTCGGGACCGGTTCGGTCCGTGGGCCGGGGGCGCTGCGAGGGTGGTACGGGTCAGCCGCCCGGTGTCGGTGCGGCGCTGCCGCCCGGTGCCGGGGACGCCGGCGCGCTGGCCCCGGGGGTCGGGGACGCCGGCGCGCTGGCCCCGGGGGTCGGGGCGGTGGCGGCCTGCTGGGCCCGCTGGAAGGCGGTGAGCGCCTCGTCCAGCGCCTTCAAGGCGCGCCCGTACCGCTCGAAGTCGCCCGAGGTCTGCGCGGCGCGGACCTCCGCGATCGCGGCCTGGACGCGGTTGGCCGCCTCGGCCAGCTCGCCGGTCATCGGGGGCGCGGTCCCGCCCGGCGGCGGGGTGCCACCGGCGGGCGGCGGGGCCCCGGGGGCGCCGGCCTGCTTGCCCTGCTCGACGAGCTGCTTGATGCCGTCGGCCACGTTGTTGGCCAGCACCACGTACGAGCCGCCGTCGCCGTAGGACATCAGCACCCGCTGCAACAGCGGCGGCGCGTTCTGCGCGGCGGTCTTCACGTAGACCGGCTCGACGTAGAGCATGCCGTCGCCGAACGGCAACGAGAGCAGGTTGCCGTACTGCACCTGGGCCTGCTGCGACTGGAGCAGGTTGAGCTGCTGCCGGATGTTGGCGTTGTTGGTCATCGACTGGTGCACCTGCACCGGGCCGGAGACCCGGGTCTGGTCGGGCAGGTCGAGCACCTCCAGCCTCGGCTGCCCGTCCACGTACGACCCGGAGATCAGCGCGGCGAGGTTCTCCCGGCCGTTCGGGGTGACCGCCGAGGTGAGCTGGAAGCGCGCCGACTCCTGGCCGGGGAACTGCGTGAAGAGGTAGTAGGGCGGCTGCTTCTGGCCGGTGTCGGGGGCGTCCGGCACGTTCGGCACCTGCCAGAAGTCCGTCTCCGAGTAGAAGGCGCCGGGGTCGGTCACGTGGAACCGGGTCAGCAGGTTGCGCTGCACCTTGAACAGGTCGGCCGGGTAGCGGAAGTGCTCGGCCAGCTCCGCCGGGATCTTCGACTTCGGCACCACCAGGTCACCGCCGAACGCCTTGTTCCACGCCTTGAGCACCGGGTCGGTCTCGTCGAACTCGTAGAGCCGGACCGTGCCGTCGTACGCGTCGACGGTGGCCTTGACCGAGTTGCGGATGTAGTTGACGTTCTCCCGCGCGAGCTGGAAGGTGCCCCGCCCGGTCAGCTCGTCGGTCGTCTGCTCCTGGAGGTTGACGCGCTCGGCGTACGGGTAGGTCGCCGCCGTGGTGTAGCCGTCGATGATCCACTGGATCCGGCCGTCCACCACCGCCGGGTACGGGTCGCCGTCGAGCGTGAGGAACGGGGCGACCTTCTCCACCCGGTCGCGGGGGTTACGCACGTAGAGCAGCTTGGAGTTGTCGTTGACCGCGTCGGAGAGCAGGAAGTTCGACTCCTGCTCCTTGATCGCGTAGAGCAGCCGCCGGGTGAACGAGCCGATCTCGACGCCGCCCTCGCCGGTGTAGGTGTAGGACTCGCCGCCCTCACCGACCGGGCGGTCGAACTCCGCCTTCCGCTCCGGGTCGGTCTGGCCGACGATCGCGTAGTCGCTGGCGTCCATCCGCTCGCCGTAGTAGACGCGGGGCTGCTTCGCCGCGATCTGCTCGGTCTGCGAGGCGCACTGCTCGCTCGTCTGCTGGCCCTGCTCCTTCTGCTGCTCCTGCGGGTCGCCGAGGAAGCCGGAGACGAAGAAGGGCTGGCCGCCGCAGACCACCCGGTTGCCGGGCGCCGCCACCAGCCCGTAGCCGTGGGTGTAGACCGTGTGCCGGTTGATCCAGGTGTTCTGCTGCGGGGTCAGCTGCCGGTAGTTGACCTCGCGGAGGCCCACCACGTAGTCCTGCACCTTGCCGTTGACCCCGTACCGGTCGACGTCCAGCTTCTCGCCGAAGTCGTAGAACTGCCGGACCTGCTGGCGCTGGGTGTACGTCTCGGAGACCAGCTGCGGGTCGAGTAGCCGGATGTTCGGCACGACGGAGGTGTCCGTGCTCAGGCTCGCCGGCGGGGTCAGGTTGCTCGCCGCGTACGGCGTGGTGGTGGCCGCCTCCAGGCCGAAGGCCGAGCGGGTGGCCTTGATGCTCCGCTCGATGTACGGCGCCTCCTTCTCCTTCGCGCTGGGCTTGACCTCGAAGGTCTGCACCGCCCAGGGGTAGATGCCGCCGATGGCGACGGCGGAGACGCCCAGCAGGGCGAGCGAGATGCCCGGCCAGACCAGGTTCCGCATCCAGGCGTTGGAGAAGACGATGATCGCGATCGCCACCACGATGGAGATGTAGGCGAGGATCTCCTTGGCCGGCAGCAGCGCGTTGACGTCGGCGTAGCCGGCGCCGTAGACGGGGCCGTCGCCGTACTCCAGCAGCATCGCGCGCCGGTCCAGCACGTACGCGAGCGCCTTCAGCAGGACGAAGACCGCGACGAGCGTGCTCAGGTGGGCCCGGGCGGCGTTGGTCATCCGGTCGCCGACGCCCTGGAGCCGGACGCCGCCGAAGATGTAGTGCACGGCGAGCGCGCCGATCACGGAGAGCACCACCGCGGTGAAGCCCACCCCGAGCAGGTAGCGCAGGAAGGGCAACTGGAAGACGTAGAAGCCGACGTCGATGCCGAACTCCGGGTCCTTCACGCCGAAGTTCCCGCCGTTGCGGAAGAGCAGCCACTGGTTCCACCGGCTCTGGGCCGACAGCCCGGCGAAGAGGCCGACCACGGCGGCGCCCAGCGCGATCCACAGGCCGAGCCGAGGGCTCAGCAGCATCCGGTAGCGCTCCAGGGTGGCCTGCTCCGGCGAGTGCGGGCGCATGCGGGGGCGCAGCCGCTGGGCCAGCCAGAGGTTCCCGCCGACGAACAGCGCCATGCCGAGGCCGACGGCGAGGAAGAGCACCAGCCGGGTCGTCAGCACCCCGGTGAAGACCTTGGTGTAGCGGACCTCGTCGAACCACAGCCAGTCCGTCCACGCCTGGACACCCCAGCCGAGCAGGGTGAAGAGCACGAACACCCCGACCAGGACACCGATCGTGACGCGTCCGCGTCGGCTCATCCTCGGCAGGGGGCTGCTGCTCTTCATGACCACTGTTGGCTCCGCACGCTCGATGTGATCGGCTCCGACCAGGCACCCAGAGTACGGGGTGTTCCTGAACGTGTCGGTCCAAGGTCACACGGCGACCACCCGGCGCCACGCCGGGCCACCGGAGCGTCGCTGGACGGGCAGCCTGTGTGCACACCGCCGGTCGTCGCCCCACCCACCCGGCACCACCCGCCCGTCGTGGTCAGCAGCGGGCCGGCTGGCCCCCGGCGCGCAGCGCCTCCAGCGCGGTCAGCGCCTCGTCGAGCGAGCCGACCCTCAGCAGCGGCAGCCCGGGCTGCGGGTTGCGGACGGCCTCGGCGCAGTTCGCCGCCGGCACCAGGAACGCCACCGCGCCGGCCTCCTTCGCGCCCACCAGCTTCTGGGCGATGCCGCCGATCGGACCGACCTGACCGGCGTCGTCGATCGTGCCGGTGCCGGCGATGACCTTCCCGCCGGTCAGGTCCTCCGGGGTCAGCTTGTCCACGATGCCGAGGGCGAACATCAGGCCGGCGCTCGGCCCGCCGATGTCCTCCAGGTCGATGTTCAGGGTGAACGGGTGCGGCTGCTGCTGCTCGATCTCGACGCCGATGCGGGGCCGGCCGTCCTGCTCCCGGCTGGTGACCGGCGCCGACGCGGCGACGCCGCCCCGGGTGTAGCCGATCTGAAGCGCGGTCCCGGCCGGCTTCGCCCGGATCAGCTCGGTGAGGCGGGCGGCCAGCGGCACCGGCTGCCCGTCGACCGAGGTCAGCACGTCGCCGGGCTTGAGCACGCCGGCCGCCGGTCCGTCGGCGGCGACGGTCTTGACCACCACCTGCACCGGGAAGCCCAGCTCGCGCAGCGCCGCAGTCTCCGCGCTGGTCTGCGAGACCTTGAAGTCCTCCGCGTTGCGCTCCTCGACCTCCTCGCGGGTCTCCCCGGGCGGGTACACCAGCTCACGCGGCACCACCGCCTCGTCGTCGGAGAACCAGCCCTGGATCGCCGAGCGCAGCTTGACCGAGGGCTGCACCCCGACCGTGGTCAGCCGGAGCTGGCCCGCGGAGGTGGAGGTCTCCCGGCCGGTGACCTGGATGACCTCCTTGCCGTTCTCCTTGCCCAGCGTGTTGACCGTCGGCCCCGGGCCGAGCACCACGTACGGGATGGGCGCGCCGAGCACGCCGATGCTGAGCAGAGCGGTGAGCAGAGCACCGAGCAGGACGGTCACGCCGCGACGTCTCATGCGGCAGAGCGTACCGACCGGGATCTGGGCCTCCGGCGGGTGAATCGCGACTTCGCCCTCAGCGCAACGCCAGCGACGGCTACCTGGGGCGCGGCGCGCGTACCGTAGACGTCGTGCCTGATATTCCGTTCGGTTTCGCGCTCCCGGGTGGGCAACCACCAGACCCCAACGATCCCGCGCAGATGCAGCAGTTCATGTCGCAGTTGCAGCACCTGCTCTCCGCGTCGGGCAGCGGGCCGGTCAACTGGGACCTGGCCCGCCAGGTGGCCGCCAGCCAGCTCGCCGCCGCGGGCGACCCGGCGGTGTCGCCCTACGAGCGCAACGCGGTGGAGGAGGCGTTGCGGCTCGCCGACCTGTGGCTGGAGCCGGCCTCCGCCCTGCCCTCGGGCATCCAGACCTCGCTGGCCTGGAACCGCAACGAGTGGATCTACAAGACGCTCGACGTCTGGCGCAAGCTCTGCGACCCGGTCGCCAGCCGCATGGTCGGCGCGATGGGCGACCTGGTGCCGCCGGAGGCGCGCGCCCAGCTCGGCCCGATGCAGTCGATGGTCGCCACCCTCGGTGGCGCGCTCTTCGGCGGCCAGCTCGGCCAGGCGCTCGGCTCACTCGCCGCGGAGGTGCTCTCCGCCGGCGACATCGGGCTGCCGCTCGGCCCGGCCGGCACGGCCGCGCTGATCCCGGCCAACATCCGGGCGTACGGCGAGGGTCTGGAGCTGCCCGAGGACGAGGTACGTCTCTACGTGGCCCTGCGCGAGGCCGCCCACCAGCGGCTCTTCCAGCACGTGCCGTGGCTGCGCGGGCACGTGCTCAACGCCGTGGAGATGTACGCCGCCGGCATCCGGGTCAACCGGGAGGCGATCGAGGAGGCGATGGGCCGGGTCGACCCGACCGACCCGGAGTCGATGCAGGCGATCGCGCTGGAGGGCATCTTCACGCCGGAGGACAGCCCGGCGCAGAAGGCGTCCCTGGCCCGGCTGGAAACCGCCCTGGCCCTGGTCGAGGGCTGGGTCTGCCACGTGGTCGACAGCGCGGCGAGTGGCCGGCTGCCCAACGTCGTGAGCCTCGGCGAGGCGTTCCGCCGCCGCCGGGCCGCCGGCGGCCCGGCCGAGCAGACCTTCGCGGCGCTGGTCGGCCTGGAGCTGCGTCCGCGCCGGCTGCGCGAGGCGGCGGCGCTCTGGGCGGCGCTGACCGAGCACCGGGGCATCGCCGGCCGGGATGCCCTGTGGGGCCACCCCGACCTGCTCCCCTCCGACGACGACTTCGCCGACCCGGTGGCCTTCGCGATGTCTGAGTGGGACCTCGGCGAGTTGGAGAGCTTCGACTTCAGCGCGCCGGGCGGCCCGGAGGAGAAGGCCCCGGGCGAGCCGGAACAGCGCCCGGGCGACGACACCGAGGACGGCGACGCCCGTCCCTGACCCGTCGACGACGGACGCCGCCCGACCCACCCGGGTCGGGCGGCCCTCGCTCGCGGTCGGGCACAGCCGGCAATCGAGCGGCCCGGCCAGCGATCGAGCGGCTTGGCCGTGGCCCGGGCAGCGAGGGCGCTCCCGGTCGGCGGACGGGTCAGCGAGGCAGCGCGGTGCCGGAAAGCAGGGCGCGGGTGGTCTCCCAGCCCTCCACCGCCGGGTTGAGGAAGGCCAGGTCGGCCGGCCCGCGCAGGCGCCGCCAGGCCGGGGTGACCGCCAGGTCGCCGGGTCGCGGCGCCGCCGCGCGCACGGCCGCGGGCCGCGCGGTGTCCAGATCCAGCGCCGGCAGCCACGCCGGTACGGGCAGGCGCGTGGCCACGCCGAGCAGTCCTGGTCCACCGCCCTCGACCGGGGCGACCGCGACCGGCCGGGTGGTGAGCGGGCGCAGCAGCTTGCCGATGGTCAGGCCCGGCACGTCCGGCGCGTCGCCGGCGATCACGGCCACCTGGTCGTAGCCGGCGTCGGCGAGAGCGGCGAAGACGGCGTTCGGGGTCGCCTCGGGCACCTCGTACACGGCCGTGTCCGGCCAGACCACCGCGTCGGCCAGCCGCCGGTCCGCCGGGGTGACGGCGACGGCCGTCTCCACCTCGTTGAGCGTGGCGAGCAGGTCGACCACGTCCTCGGCGAGCGCGGCCCGCCAGTCCACCGGGTCGATGCCGGGCGGCGCCCAGGCCACCGTTCCGAGCAACGCCACCACCACACGTCGGGCCACCCCCCGACCCTAGCCGGGCCCCGCCCGGCCGACGAGCGACGGGCACGGAACCACGAGCCGGGCCGAGCGTCCGTCCGGGGCGGAGGCGGGGTCGAGGATCTTGGTAGGAACAGGCCCCTGGAAGGGCCGTTTCGTACCAAGATCTCGGCGGCCTCCGCACGGCGATGCGGTCGGTGCCGTCAAGGCGCCGACGCGTGCCGGGACGGCGGGTGCCGAGGGGGGTCAGTCCGTCATGGGGGTGCCGGAGGCCGCCGCTACGCCCTCCAGGTAGCCACGCGCCCGCTCGGACTTCGGGTAGCGCGCGACGAGCGCCCAGAACCGGGCGTTGTGGCTGGGCACGATGAGGTGCGCCAGCTCGTGCAGGAGCACGTAGTCGATCACCCAGTCGGGCATGTCCTGGACGCGGTGCGAGATCCGGATCGTGCCGTCGGCCGGGGTGCAGGACCCCCAGCGGCCGTTCTGGTTGGTGACCCAGCGGACGCTGGTCGGTACGGCCTGCGTGCCGTGCTCGGCGAGGTAGAGCTTGATCAGGCGGGTGGCCCGGACGAGCAGGTCGGAGTCGGACCGGGCGAGGCGCCCCTCCCGGGCGGCGAGCCGGGCGAGCATCCGGTCGACCCACTCGCTCTCCTCGGCCCGGGAGAACTGGTCCGGGATGAGGACGACGACCCGCTCACCGTCGCGGTACGCGGACACCGTGCGTCGCCGACGCTGGCTGCGCCGCACTTCGACGACCGGCTTCCGCGCCCCTGCCATCAGCGGGCCGCGCAGCCTCGGATTCCTGTCACGAAGGAAAGCTAATGCGTACTCACCAGGGGTCCGCAAGGGTCAACACCCCGACACCCGCCCGGAAAATGGTGATTGGTCGGCAGGAGTCCCAAAAAATCTTTGCCGGGCTGCGGTGATTCGTCGCCGTCACCCTTCGTGGCGGTCGTCCGCGGGTGCGACGAGGTCGCATCCCCACCGTAGGTGATCTTTTCGGCGAGCGCAGCTCGGGGTGCCCCGCACGGGGCATCTGCCCGGGTTCGGTCGGCGTGTCCCCGCCAAACTGACTTATCCGACGTAATTCGCCATGCACACTCTCGACGTCGACTTGCTCACAGTGACGAAGCACAGCTGACATGGAACCGCCCAGACCTGGGTAGGGTCCGCGGACCAGCGGTCACGAGGGTGGCCGTGGCAGAACGACCCGGCGCCGGTGCCCGAGTGGCCCGCCGCCGGGAACCCCCGCCGGGACGGCATCGGCCGGCGGACGAGACGAGGAGGGCACCGTGGCCGACCAGGCCCAGACCTACAACGGTTACTGCGTCAAGTGCAAGGAGAAGCGGGACTTCGAGGGCCGCGTCGAGGTCTCGAAGACCGGGATGAACATGGCCAAGGGCAAGTGTCCGGTGTGCGGCACAACAGTGAACCGCATCCTGGGCAAGGCGAAGGTCTGACCCGCACGGATGCGTCGGAGGGGGCGGCCGTCGGCCGCCCCCTCCGGCATCACCGCACCTGATCCGCCGTCCGCCGGCTGTCGGCTCGCCGACACGGTTACCGGCGGGTTGTGGATATCCCAGGATTTCCTGTGGACAGCCCTGGACAGGGCACCGCCCACCTGTGGACAACGATCGACGGTGAGCACGGACACGGTCACGATTCGTGTCATGCGGAGTGCCACGCTGCCCCGGCCCACCCTGCTGCCGGGCCTCACCAGACTCTGGCGGGACCGCCACACCCTGCAACTCGGTGTCGAGCCCGGCCGCGCCGTACTGCTGGAGATCGCCGATCCCCGGGCCGCCCGCCTGCTCGACCTGCTCGACGGCACCCGCAGCGAACGGCTGGTCCTGGCGCACGCCGTCGCCGCCGAGGTGGCTCCCGACGAGGCCCGCACCCTGCTCGACGCCCTGCGGGCCGCGGGCCTGGTCGTACCCGCGCACACCCTGCTGCCGAAGGAGCTGGCCGGCCCGCCCCGGGCCCGGCTCACCGCCGAGGCCGGGGCGCTCGCCCTGGCCTCGGCGCGGCTGCCCGGCACGCCCGCCCAGGTGCTACGCCGGCGGCTGGCCGCCCGGGTGGTGGTCAGCGGCACCGGCCGCCTCGGCGCCCCGGTCGCCCTCGCGCTGGCCCAGGCCGGGGTCGGGCACGTGCACCCGGACCTGGCCGGCCCGGTGCGGCCGGCGGACCTGGTCGGCACCGGCATCCCGGCCGCCGCGCTCGGCCGCCCGCTCGCCCAGGCGGTACGCGACGCCGTCGAGCGGGCCGCGCCCGGCACGGGCACGGGTCCCCTCCGGCGGGGCCGGGTCGACCTGGTGGTCCAGCTCGGTACGGACCGCCCGGCCGCCCTGCTCGCCGCCGCTCACGCCCAGCGCCGCCAGCCGCACCTGCTGCTCGGCCTCCGGGAGGGCGTGCCCGTGGTCGGCCCGCTCGTCCGACCGCCCGCCGGCCCCTGCCTGAACTGCCTCGACCTGCACCGGGCGGACCGGGACCCGGACTGGCCGGCGCTGGCCGCCCAGCTCGCGACGGGCGCCGCCGAGCAGGCGGGTGCCGCCGCGACCCTCCTGGCCGCCGGTGCGTACGCGGCGGCCGAGGCGCTGGCCCAGCTCGACGGGGGCACCCCGGAGACCCTGGGCTGCGCGGTGGAGATAGCCGGGGCGGGGCGGTTCCGCCGCCGGACGTGGCCGCCGCACCCCTCCTGCGGATGCTCCCGACGACGCCGGTGACGGCCCCGGAAGGCGGGGCCGGGCACCCAGCCCGGCGGCAGAGCAGCCGCGGGCCCCCGGAGTCGGTAACAATGGCCGGGTGACCGACATCCCGCGCCGGGCCGTGTCCCGGACCGCCAAGCTCGCCGCTCTGCCGCTCGGCTTCGCCGGTCGGACCGTCCTCGGCATGGGTAAGCGCGTCACCGGGCTCGCCTCCGACGTGATCTCCGCGGAGATCCAGCAGCGCACCGCCGAGCAGCTCTTCAGCGTGTTGGGGCAGCTCAAGGGCGGTGCGATGAAGTTCGGCCAGGCGCTGTCGGTCTTCGAGGCCGCCCTGCCGGAGGAGGTCGCCGCCCCCTACCGGCAGGCCCTGACCAAGCTCCAGGAGGCCGCTCCGCCGCTGCCGGCGGCCAGCGTGCACAAGGTGCTCGCCGAGCAGCTCGGCCCGGACTGGCGGGACCGGTTCGTGGAGTTCGACGACACCCCCGCCGCCGCGGCCAGCATCGGCCAGGTGCACCGGGCGGTGTGGCGGGAGCCGGGCTACGGCCCCTCCGGCGCGCCGCAGACCCGCGACGTGGCTGTCAAGATCCAGTATCCGGGCGCCGGCGACGCCCTGCTCGCGGACCTCAAGCAGCTCTCCCGGCTCGGTGGGATGTTCCGGGCGATCCAGCCCGGGCTGGACGTCAAGCCACTCCTGGCGGAGCTTCGGGAACGGATCACCGAGGAGCTCGACTACGAGCTGGAGGCCGAGTCGCAGCGCGCCTTCGCCGCCGCGTACGCGGACGATCCGGAGATCCACATCCCGGCGGTGGTCTCGGCCTCGCCCCGGGTCCTGGTCACCGAGTGGATCGAGGGCACCCCGCTGGCGGAGATCATCCGCGAGGGCACGGAGGAGCAGCGCGACGAGGCCGGCCGACTGATGGCGATCCTGCACCTGTCCGCGCCGCAGCGGGCCGGGCTGCTGCACGCCGATCCGCACCCGGGCAACTTCCGCCTGCTGGCCGACGGCCGACTCGGCGTCATCGACTTCGGCGCGGTGGCCCGGATGCCGGAGGGCACGCCCGAGCCGATCGGCCGCATCGCCGCGCTGGCGCTGCGGGGCGACGCCGACGAGGTGGTGGCGGGCCTGCGGGCGGAGGGCTTCATCGGTTCCACCGAGGAGATCGACGCCCAGGCGGTGCTCGACTTCCTCCGTCCGATGCTGGAGCCCATCGCCGCCGAGCAGTTCCGGTTCACCCGGGCCTGGCTGCGCACGGAGGCGGCCCGGCTGGCCAGTCCCCGCTCCCCCGCATACCAGTTGAGCCGGCAGCTCAACCTGCCGCCGTCGTACCTGCTCATCCACCGGGTGACGCTCGGCTCGATCGGCGTGCTCTGCCAGCTGGAGGCGAAGGCGCCCTACCGGGGCATCCTGGAGCGCTGGCTGCCCGGCTTCGCCCCGTCTGCTGAGCAGCCCTCGGCCGACGGCTGAGCGGCCGTCCGGCGGGCGGTGGCTCGGGGCGCGGAACGCGCCGAGGGGCGGTGGCCGGAATCCGGCCACCGCCCCTCGGCATCAGGTGGGTTCTAGGAAGCGCCCAGGTCGCGCGCCGCGCGGTTGCGGCTGTTCATGGCGACGGTACGGGCGGAAAGGGTTGCCTCAGTGCTCGTGGTGGTACGACCGGCCTGAGGCCGGCGCATTCGAGCCCGGGACAACGCTTCGTGAAGTAGTTGCATCTCGGCGACTCCGTCAAGAACGTTCAGCATGGTGGTCAGCTTTCTCGTCGCCGGTGTGGCACCGGCGTGGGTGGGTTGGATCGGGTGCATGTCAGGCCGCCAGCCGGACCGTGGTGCGCGACTCGGACAGCCCACTGGCCGCCAGTCGTGCCTCGGCCTCGACCCGGAGCGCCGCGTCGCGGGCGAGGTCCTCCTTGCGCGGACGGCCACGGGGCCGCTTGCGCGGGACGACCGCGCCACGCTCGAAGATCTCGCCGCCCCAGACGCCCCAGGGCTCGGCCCGCTCCACCGCCCCGGCCAGGCACTCGACGCGCAGCGGGCAGTCCCCGCAGAGCGACTTGGCCAGCTCGAGCTCGGCGGGCGAGTCGGAGAACCACAGGTCGGGGTCGAACTTCCGGCAGGGCAGGTTCGCCTCCACCTCGACGCTCACGTCGAGCGGGGCCAACGCCAGACTCATCGCCCGGTCACCTCTCTCTCACTTCGATCTCGTGGATCGCATTTCCGACGTACTTGGCGGGCAAAAAACTGAGGCCGCGGATCCCGGTAGCGGGTTCCGCGGCCTCGAGGTGAGCCGGTGGTCTGATGATCAGACCGGTCTACCTCGAGGTGGAACTCCGCGGACGTCCATGTGACGCTTGACAGCATCGACGCCCTTGCCCGTGAAGCCACTGGTCCCCTGGATCCCGTTCGGCGCGGTGGCGAGGATCAGCTCGGCCTGAGCCTCGACCCGGTGCACCTGGGAAACCGACGGTCGCGCAGCGGCGAGGGCCACCCGGACAGCCGACAGCGGAGCGACGACAGCGGGCAGCGCCGCCGGACGCTCGCAGGTGTAGACGATCTCCATGGGGGCCACCTCCTCTGACGTTCTCTCGTGCCGAAACGGTCTCTACCCCTCGTGAGCAGCCGGAATGGCGCCGCTCGCGAGGTGTGCCATGAGGCTATTCCTCGCCACAGGGCGAGGGCAAACGAATTTACGGCGAGATTTCGAAAGTTTTCTCCGAGCAGACGTCGTCGACCGCCGCGCCCGCCACCAGCGCCAGCACCGCCTCCCCGTAGAGGCCGAGCTTCCGGGGCCCGATGCCGGCGATGGCGATCAGCTCCTCCGCCCGCCCGGGGCGCCGCTCCGCGAGCGCGACCAGGGTGGCGTCGGTGAAGACCACATAGGCCGGTACCCGCTGCCCGCCGGCCACCCGCTGGCGCCACTCGCGCAGCCGTTCGTGCAGCTCCTCGTCGATGTCCGACGGGCAGGTGGGGCAGCGACCGAGCTTACGGTCGGGCCCGGCGAGCAGGGTGGCGCCGCAGATCCGGCAGGAGACGATCTGGGTCCGGCGGCGCTCCGGGCGGCGCGCCGCCGGACCGGCACCGGCCCGCTCCGCCCCGCCCGAGCGGTCGAGCTGCGGCAGGAACCGCGAGGGCCGCCGGGCCCGCCCGCCCGGGGAACGGGCCGAGGCGTACGACAGCCAGAGCCACTCCCTCGCCCGGGTGACGCCGACGTAGAGCAGCCGGCGTTCCTCCTCGACCTGCTCGACGGTCTTGGCGTACGTGGTGGGCAGCGTGCCCTCGGAGAGGCCGACCAGGAAGACCGCGTCCCACTCCAGGCCCTTGGCGGAGTGCAGCGAGGCCAGGGTCACCCCGTCGACGGTCGGCACGTGCTGCGCGGCGGCCCGGCGAGCCAGTTCGTCGTTGAAGTCGGCCAGCGTGACCGGGCGCTCGACCGAGGCGGCGGGCCCGATCGGCAGCACCTGCGGGGTGGCCGCGTACTCCTCGGCGAGTTGCACCAGCGCGGCGAGCGCCTCCCACCGCTCGCGGGCGGCGCCGCCGGCGGGGGCGGCGCCGGGGGCCCAGCCGACCGCGGTGAGCGCCTCCACCACGGCGGCGGGCAGCGGGGTCTCCCCGGGGATCGACCGGGTGGCGGCCCGCAGGGCGATCATCGCCTGCCGGACCTCGGCCCGCTCGAAGAACCGCTCCGCCCCCTGCACCACGTACGGCACCTGAGCCTCGGTCAGCGCCTTCTCGTACGCCTCGGACTGCGCGTTGGTCCGGAACAGCACGGCGATCTCCTTCGCCGGGGTGCCGGCGTCGACCAGGGCGCGGCAGCGGGCCGCCACCGCGTTGGCCTCGGCCGGCTCGTCGGTGAAGATCCGCAGCTCCGGTTCGGGGCCGGGCGGGCGCTGGCCGACCAGCTCCAGGCGCAGCCGCGCCTCGGCGCCCCGCGCCTGGGAGATCACCGCGTTGGCCAGCCCGACGACCTGCGGGGTGGAGCGGTAGTCGCGGACCAGCCGCACCACCGTCGCCCCCCGGTACCGGCGCGGGAAGTCGACCAGGTAGGACGAGGTGGCCCCGGTGAACGAGTAGATCGTCTGGCTGGCGTCGCCGACCACGGTCAGGTCGTCCCGCCCGCCCAGCCACGCCTCCAGCAGCCGTTGCTGGAGGGGGTTGACGTCCTGGTACTCGTCGACGACGAAGTGCCGGTACTGGGCGCGGACCTGCTCGGCGACGTCCCGGTGCTCCTCGATGCCCCAGACCGCGGCGCGCAGCATGTCCTCGAAGTCGATCACCCCGTTGGACCGCTTGATCCGCTCGTACGCCGTGAAGACCTCGGCGACCCGGGCCGGCTCGTGCGGGGTGTCCCGCATCGCCTTGGCCGCCGCGACGACGTACTCCCCCGGCTCCACCAGCGACGACTTGGCCCACTCGATCTCGCCGGCGAGGTCCCGGGCGGCCGCCCGGTCGGTGCGCAGGCCGGCCTTGGCCGCGGCGAGGGTGACCAGCCGGACCTTGCTGTCCAGCAGCTCGGGCATGGCCCGCCCCGCCAGCAGCCGGGGCGCGAAGTAGCGCACCTGGCGCAGCGCCGCCGCGTGGAAGGTACGGGCCTGGACGCCGCCCACCCCGAGCGCGGTGAGCCGGGCCCGCATCTCGGCGGCGGCGCGGGCCGTGAAGGTCACCGCGAGCACGTGCCGGGCGGAGATCTCTCCGGAGAGCGCCCGGTGGGCGATCCTGGAGGTGACCGCGCGGGTCTTACCGGTGCCGGCGCCGGCCAGGATGCAGACCGGGCCGGCGGGGGCGGTCACCGCCGACCGCTGCTCCGGGTCGAGCCCGGCGAGCACGCGTTCGGATGCTGAGTGAACCACCACAGCGAGGGATTGTCTCAGCTCCGCCGGACGTTACAGCGGTTAGCCTGGCTTGATCGGCAAGCCGCCACGCGGACCGTTGGAGGATCTGACCATGCTGACGATGTATTCCACCACCTGGTGCGGCTACTGCCACCGGCTGAAGTCGCAGCTCGACCGGGAGGGCATCGGCTACGAGGTGGTCGACATCGAGCAGGACCCGAAGGCCGCGGAGTTCGTGATGCGCGTCAACGGCGGCAACCAGACCGTCCCGACGCTGCGGTTCGCCGACGGCAGCGCCCTGACCAACCCCTCGATCACCCAGGTCAAGCAGCACCTGGCCACGATCGACGCCTGACCCGACACACCGCCGACGAGCGGCCGCCCACCCGGGCCGGCCGCTCGTCGCGTGTCCCGGGGCGGTCCCGGCGACGACGGTGTCCGGCAGCTCATCGCCCCGGGCTCGGGGGTGTCGTGCCGACCACCTCGTGGCCCGCCGCCTCGGCAAGGTCGGCGAGGGCGGGCCCGTCGGCGGGCCGGCGGGGGGCGGGGATCCGGGCGGACGGCGGCGGGCTGAGCGTGCGGCCGTGCCAGAGGTAGCCGCCGGCGAACAGGGTGGCCACCCCGATCAGGGCGAACAGGACGCGGTAGTCCAGCACCCCGACGAGCAGCGCCCCCGCCCCGATCGAGAGCGCCTGCGGCCCGCTGACCATGGCCTCCGAGGCCGCGGCGACCCGGCCGAGCAGCCCCGGCGGGGTGCGCCGCTGGATCAGCGTGTGCAGCCCGACCATCGTCAGCGGCAGCGACACCCCGGCCAGCAGCACCGCGACGAAGCCGAGCCAGAGGTTCGGGTACACCAGCGCCAGCGAGGCCGGCCCGAAGAACGCCACCCCGGCGGCGAGCGTGCCCACCTCGCCGGCGCGGCGCACCACGGCCGGGGAGAGCAGCCCGCCGACCAGCCCGCCGACGCCCTGCACGGTGACCAGCACGCCGACGAACGCGGCGTCCCGGCGGAGCCCCTGGTCGACGTACGCGAAGATCAGCGACTCGCTGAAGCCCATCGCCAGCGACCCCAGCCCGTAGCCGAGCAGCGCCCGGCGCAGCGCCGGCTCCCCGGCCAGGTGCCGCAGGCCGGCGCCCACCTCGGCCGGCCAGCGCAGCGCGGGCCCGGTGGGCGGCGTCTCCGTCGTCCGGATCAGGCCCACCACGACTGCCGCCGAGAGGAAGCCGACCATCCCGATCACGGCCAGCATCCAGCCGCCGACCGCGGCGTAGAGCCCGGCGCCGGCCAGCGGGCCGATCAGCCGCAGCCCCTGGCGCACGGTCTGGAGCACCCCGTTCGCCTCGGCCAGCAGTTCCACCGGCACGAGCTGGCGGATCAGGCCGCTGAGCACCGCGCTGAGCGTGATGTACGACAGCCCGTACAGGGCCGCCACCACGTAGATGATCCACACGTCGGCCCGGTCCCGCACCACGAGCAGCGGGGTGAGCAGCACGGCCGTCACCAGGTTCGCCGCCACGAAGAACGGACGCCGGGGGTAGCGGTCGACGATCCACCCGACCAGCGGGGCCAGGGTCATCGGGGCGATGACCGCGAAGATGGTGGCGCCGGCCAGCCCGTCCGATCCGGTGAGGTCCTTCACCCAGATGGCGAGGGCCAGCAGCAGGATCGACTCGGCGGCCATGCTGGCGAGCAGGCCGCCGAAGAGCAGGCGGAAATCCGGGCGGCGCAGGACGGTGCGCATGGGGTCCCTCCGGCGGGGGTGTGCGCGGCGTGGCGCGGTCGGGGTGGCGCGGTCGGGCCGACGGCGTCGTACCGGACGCCGCTGCCTCCCACGGTCCTCTTTTCTGCGAGACACGCCCCCACCGGGACCTCCGACGGGAGGCGCGCCGTCCATACTGACCGTGGGGGGCGAATTTCATACAGTTACCGTCGCGTCTGCGGCGGTCCACGGGAAAAGAGGACGTCGTGCCTCCTGCCTCACCCAGCCCGATCCTGCGCCGCCGCAGGCTGGGCACCGAACTGCGCCGGCTGCGCGAGGCCACGGGTCTCACGGGAGACCAGGTCATCGAGCGGATCGGCTGGGCGTCCGCGTCCAAGTTGTCCCGGCTGGAGAACGGCCGCAGCCGCCCCGACCCGGACGACGTCCGCGTGCTGCTGGACCTCTACGGCGTCGACGAGGCGCTGCGCCGGGAACTCCTCGGCATCACCCGGGAGGCCGGCGACATCCGCGGCTGGCTGCGCAACTACCCGGTGATGACCCAGCAGCAGCGCAGCTTCGCCGAGCTGGAGGCGGGCTGCGCGGAGATCTCGGAATACAACCCGGTCCTGGTGCCGGGCCTGCTCCAGACGCCGGGGTACGCGTCGGTACGGATCGCCTCGGCCCGCCAGGTCGGCGAGGAGGCCGGCGACCCGGAGACCGGGGAGGACATCGACACCGAGGTACGGGCCCGGCTGGCCCGCCAGTCGCTGCTCACCCGCGCGGCCGACGCGCCCCGCTACACCGCGGTGCTGGAGGAGGCGGCGCTCGGCGGCCGGGCCGGGCCGCCGGAGGTGCTGCGCGAGCAGCTCGTGCAGCTCTGCGACCTGGCGATGCTGCCGAACGTCACGCTGCACGTGCTGCCGCGCGACACCCAGATCGGCGACTGGTACCTCCCGCCGACCGCGTTCTCGGTCTACCGGTTCGCCGATCCGCTCGATCCGGAGACGCTGGCCATCGAAGGGGGGTTCACCGACGTCATGTCGACCGAGGCAAACACCCTAAATCGCTATAAAGTGGTGTTCGAGTGGCTATGCACGGCGGCGCTCTCCGAATCGGACACCCTCTCCTGGCTCATCGAGGCGACGGGGCGGCTGCCCGGCACGGCGACCGCGTCCACGGTGGCGTACGGGCCGGCAACGGCGCCGACCCAACGCCGCCGGCATTCCGGGCGCCTGACGGAGCGATGATCACGGGGGCCCCACCGTCGGGTCGTGCGGCGCCACTCGTTCCATCGGAGCAGTTCACCTCAGGAGTGGCACGATGAACGAGATCCGCAACACGCCGTCCGTACTCGCCCAGCTCGCGGACGCCCCGTGGCGCAAGAGCACGCGCAGCCAGACCTCGAACTGCGTCGAGGTCGCCCCACTGAGGACAGGGCCGGCCGCGGTGGCCCTGCGGGACAGCAAGGACCAGGGCGGTCCGGTGCTGCTGTTCAACCGGGCGGGCTGGCTGGGCTTCATCGCCGGCGCCAAGGACGGACAGTTCGATCTGAACTGATCCGTCCACCATCGCGGGGCCGCCGGCAGCGTGCCGGCGGCCCCGTCGCGTCTGCGTCGTGCCACCCCGCCGACCAGGCATCCGCTGATCGGACGAGGCTCCGAACCAATCGTCGCGTTTCACTTGATGAGACGGCCGCGCGGCGTAACATGACGGCAGAGTGACGTGGAACTTCCACCCGTTCCCCACCGTCGCGATTCATCCGGAGACCCGCATGCGGTTCCTGATCGTTCGCACCGACATCCGCGCCGCCGCCGACGTGGACATCGCCGCCGCCTGGGCGTGCGGTGGCCTCCTGCGGGACGAGACCACCGCGCCCGAGCCGCGCCGCCAGATCGTGCACGCCGAGGAGCGCGACGCCGCGCTGCTGCTGGCCCGGGCCCTCGCCACGGTCGGCGCGGTCCGCTCCGGGAAGCAACGGGTCAAGGTGCTCCCGCTCGACCAACCGGGCCGCGGACGACGGGCCGCGCCCGACGACCGCGGCAGCTGACCCGCACCCAGACGTCCGTCGTGGTCGGACCGGCTCCCCCGCCGCGCTCCCTGCCCCAGCCGACCACGACGGCCCGTGTTCCCGGTCCGTGACCGCCGCGGCAACGGCGGCCACGGACCGGGACCGCACGACCTCCCGGCCGGCGGCGCGGTTGCGC
>NZ_JBFABB010000018.1:0-6156 GCF_040640035.1 Micromonospora sp. NPDC023633
CCGGGAACGCCAGGTAGAACACGGACTGGTAGCGGGCCCGCAGCTCCAGTGGGGCGAGGTCGGCGTTGATCTGCGCGTTGGGCGGCGCGGCGAGCGCATCGGGCGGGGCAGCGTACTCAGCCGGCCCGCCCGGGCGAGCCGCCGCTCCTCCGGCGTCGGCGCGGATCGGGGCGCCACCGGCGGGCCACCGGTCGGGGGCAGGGAGGGCTCGTCGGTGACCAGGTCGGCGGGGACGAGCACCACGGCGGTCAGCCCGCCGCCGTCGGACGGGCGCAGGCGCACCCGGACCCCGTGCCGGGCCGCGAGGCGGGCCACCACGAAGTGCCCGAGGCGGGCGGTCTCGGTCGGCTCGAAGTCGGGCGAGCGGGCAAGCCGCCGGTTCGTGTCCTCCAGCGCGGCGGCGGACATGCCCAGGCCCCGGTCGGTGATCTCCACCGCGTAGCCGTTCGCCACGTGCTGCCCCGAGACCTCCACCCGGGTCTGCGGCGGCGAGAACGCGGTGGCGTTCTCGATCAGCTCGGCGAGCAGGTGGATCACGTCGCCGACCGCCCGCCCCAGCACGCCTGCGGGTGCCACGGCGGTGATGTCGACCCGGTCGTACGACTCGACCTCGGAGATCGCGCCCCGGACCAGGTCGACCATCGCGACCGGGTTGCGCCAGCCCCGCCCGGGGGCCGCGCCGGCCAGGATGACCAGGTCCTCGGCGTGCCGCCGCAGCCGGGTGGCGAGGTGGTCGACGCGGAACAGCTCCGCCAGCTCGTCCGGGTCCTCGGTGTGCCGCTCCATCCGGTCGAGCAGCGCGAGCTGCCGGTGCACCAGCCCCTGGCTGCGCCGGGCGATGTTGAGGAACACCTCGTTGAGCCCCCGGCGCAGGGTGACCTCGTCGACGGCCGACTGGACCGCGGTGCGCTGCACCTCGGTGAACGCCCGCGCCACCTGGCCGATCTCGTCGTCGCCGTACTCCAGCGGGGGCGCCTCCCGGGCGACGTCGACCTGCTCGCCCCGGCGCAGCCGGGCCACCACGTCCGGCAGCCGACGCTCGGCCGTCTCGAGCGCGGCCGTGCGTACGCCGGTGAGCCGGTGCGCCAGGTTACGGCCGACCCGCACCGACACGACGACCGAGACCACGACGGTGGCCAGCCCCAGCAGCCCGGCGGCGGCGAGCCGGACCAGGATGCGCACGGCCGACGGGATCGACCGGTCGGCGAGCCCGTCGGCCTGCGCCAGCTCGAACTCCCGCAGCGCCTGCTGCACCGCCTGGTAGCTCTCCTGCCAGGCCGTCGGGTCCACCGCGGGCCGGGTGGCGGACCCGGGACCCACCAGTCTGTCCTGCATCGTCCGCAACCGGCCGAAGGCCTCCCCCTCGGTCATCCGCTGGAACGCGGCGCGCTCGGCGTCCGGTAGGTCGGCGACCGCCGTGTCGGCGAGGAACCGCTGGTTGCCGATGGTCTGCACCAGCTGGAGGTGCTCGCCGTCGGCGAACCGGCCGCTGGTGAACGCCCCGGCGAGCAGGGCGTCGGTCTGCCCGAGCAGCTCCCGGGACTGGCCGAGCCCGGTGACGGCGAGCGCCTGCCGGTTGAGGTCCCGGTCGGGCAGGTCGGCCATCGCGGAGAACGCCTGGAAGGCCGAGTTGATCATCCCGCTGTAGAACCCGACCGCGCCGGCCCGGTCCACCGCCCGCCGGTCGATGAACCCCCGCCCGGCGGGCAGCGACTCCAGCGCGGTGACCAGCTGGTCGAGCCGGGCGTCGAGGAAGTCGTCGGCGGCGTCGCGCAGGTCCTCCCCGCCGACCCGGCGGCGCAGCTCCGCGATCGCCCGGTCGGTGCGCTGCCGCTGCTCGGCGAGCCCGGGAGCGGCGCCGTCGCCGGCCAGCTGGACCGCCGAGAGCCGCCGCTCCCGTTGCAGCTCGGCGACCACGGTCTCACCGGGACGGCCGAGGTCGTAGAGGAGCGTCCGGGCGGCGAGCAGGTCGAGGGCGGGCCCGAAGGTGAGCGTGGTGGCGAAGATCCAGAGCGCCAGCAGCGCGGTCACCGGCACGACGACCAATGCGGTCAGCTTCGAGCGGATCGGCCAGTCGCGGGTGTTCAATCGGACCTCGCCCGGAAGGTGTGGCTGCGGGGGCGCCGGCGCCGGCCGGGCAGCGTCGCGGTCGGACGGTCCCGGGCCGCGGTGCCGGGCAGGTCCGGCGGACGCCTTGGGCAGGATACGTAATCCTCGCCCGATGCACTACCGTCCGTCGCGTCGGGCGTACCGGCCGGACGTCCACAGTCGACGAACGCCCCGCCGGAGGCCGGCGGGGCGTTCGAGGGTGGTGCGGATCAGGCGTCGACGGAGATGCCGAGGCCCTCGGCGACCCGACGGCCGTAGTCGGAGTCGCACTGGCTGAAGTGCCAGACCATCTTCTCCTGGATGTGCTTGTCGCACTGGGCCAGCAGGGTGGTGAGGTTGAGGATCAGGTCGTCCCGCTCCCAGTCGGCCATCTCGCGGTAGCGCCGGCCGGCCTGGGAGTAGTTGTCCTGCCGCTCGATCGGGGCCTTCATGATCTGGCCCGAGACGAACGGGCGGTACTCCCGGTAGGACTCGTCGGCCTCCTCGAGGCCGGCCACCGAGGACGGCTCGAAGTTGATGTGCGGGTTGGCACCACGGTTGTCCACCCCGTACGACATCTGGCCGCCGGTCTGGTTGGTGCTGACCTGCACGTCCTCGCGCGGCCGGTTGACCGGCAGCTGGAGGTAGTTCGGGCCGACCCGGTAGCGCTGGGTGTCCGAGTAGGAGAAGGTCCGGCCGACCAGCATCTTGTCGTCGGAGAAGTCGATGCCGTCGACCAGCACGCCGGTGCCGAAGGCGATCTGCTCGTTCTCGTTGTGGTGGTCGGTGATGTTGCGGTTCAGCGTCATCATGCCGACCGGCAGGTAGGGGAAGTCCTCCTCCGGCCAGATCTTGGTGTCGTCGAGCGGGTCGAAGTCCAGCTCCGGGTGCTCGTCGTCGCTCATGACCTGGACGTTGAGCTCCCACTTCGGGTGGTCGCCGCGCTCGATCGCCTCGTAGAGGTCCTTCGAGGCGTGGCCCAGCTCGGTGGCCTGGATGGCGTCCGCCTCGGCCTGGGTCAGGTTGTGCTCACCCTGCTGGGACAGCCAGTGGAACTTGACCAGCACGGCCTCGCCCTCGGCGTTGACGAGGCGGTAGGTGTTCACCCCGGAGCCGCGCATCGTCCGGTAGTTCCTGGGGATGCCGTACGGGGAGAAGAGCCAGGTCAGCATGTGCATCGACTCGGGCGTGTTCGACATGAAGTCGAAGATCCGGTTCGGCTCCTGGCGGAAGGTGACCGGGTCCGGCTTCAGCGAGTGGATCACGTCGGGGAACTTGATCGCGTCTCGGATGAAGAAGACCTGGAGGTTGTTGCCCACCATGTCCCAGTTGCCGTCCTCGGTGCGGAACTTGACGGCGAAGCCGCGCGGGTCGCGGGCCGCCTCGGAGGAGTCCCGCCCGCCGATGACGGTGGAGAAGCGGATGGTGACCGGGGTCTTCTTGCCCCTGGTCTGGAACAGCTTGGCCCTGGTCAGTTTGGACGCCGGCACAGCCTGATCCCCGGATCCGATCGTCCCGTACGCCTCGAACTCGCCGTGCGCGACGAAGCCGCGGGCGTGCACCACCCGCTCCGGGATCCGTTCCCGGTCGAAGTGGCTGATCTTCTCCAGGAAGTGGTAGTTCTCCAGCGTCGCCGGGCCGCGCGAGCCGACCGTTCGCTGCTGCTGGTTGTTGTGCACGGGGTGACCCTGACGGGTGGTGAGGATGGGCTTGCTGGCCTGCGGGTCGCTCATGGCTCTCCTCCTGCTCGGTGTGGCGCTTGCGTCAGTCGTGCTGCGGCTGACATCCGGGGCACCGGCCCCAGTAGGTGACCTCGGTGAACTCCACCGCGAAGGCGGAGGCCCCGGGGTCGAGGCAGGGCCCGGGGGCCCGGTTGCGCCGGGTGTCGACGATCGCGCCGCAGTCCCGGCAGACCAGGTGGTCGTGGTCCTCCCCGCCCAGTTCGTACCGGGCCGGCCCGCCGGCCGGGGCGAACCGGCGCAGCAGGCCCGCGCCGGTGAGCGCGCGCAGGACGTCGTAGACCGCCTGGCCCGAGATCCGCCCGAGGCGGGCCCGGGCGAGTCGGGTGATCGTGTCGGCATCCAGGTGTGGCCGGTCGCGCACCGCGGCGAGCACCGCGAGCCGGGGCCGCGTGACGCGCAGCCCGGCCGCCCGCAGGCGTTCGGCGTCGGATTCGACCGGCATCACCCCACCCAAGCGCCTTTTCTGGAACGAGTCAAGTTTTGGCGGCCGGTCACCCTGTGTGACTCGTCATGCCGCGACGGGGAACGGGCGCGGGTCGGGTCCGCCGGGTCGCGACGGCCGGGTTCGTCAGGAAAGTGCCCCGGAACGGGATTGGCGATCAGTCAGCGGAGGGAATACCACCTGACGAAGGAGGAGCCATGTCGCCCACGCAGGTAATCGTCATAGTTCTCGTCGTGTTGGTGATCGCGGCCGTGGCCGTGGCCGCCCGGTCGTACGCCCGCCGCCGCGCGCTGCGGTCGCGCTTCGGTCCCGAGTACGACCGCGCCATCGCCGAGCAGGACAGCCGGACCGCCGCCGAGCGGGAGCTGCGGGAACGGGAACGTCGCCACGCGGAGCTCACGCTGACCCCCCTCGCCCCCGAGTCCCGGGCCCGGTACGCCGCCGCGTGGGAGGAGCTCCAGGTCCGCTTCGTCGACTCCCCCGCCGAGACCGTGGGTGACGCCGACGACCTGGTCACCCGGCTCATCGCGGAACGGGGCTACCCCACCGGCGAGTTCTCCGACCAGATCGCCCACCTCTCCGTCGAACACGCCCGCACGCTGGGCCACTACCGCGACGCCCACGAGATCCACCTGCGCAACTCCCGGGGCGAGGCGAGCACCGAGGAACTCCGCCAGGCCGTCGTCCACTACCGCGCCCTCTTCGCCGACCTGCTCGGCGAGGAGCCGGTCGGTGCCCGACCGTCCGAGCAGCACGACCCGGACAGCCAGCACGACGTCACGAACCGCTAGGAGGATGACCATGCGCCAGGAAGAGCAGCGAGCGGGCAAGGGACACCCCGAGGCCGTCCGCTCCGAGCCGGTGCCGGTGCCGCCTCCGGGCGACCGGGCCGGCCGGACCGACGTGCCCGAGGACGCCCTCGACGACCGGGGCACCTTCGACGATCCGGCGGTCGCCGACGGCGGCCGGGCCGGCCGGCACGACGACGAGGCGGCGCGCGGCCGGGACGCCGGCAGGGGCCGGCCGGGCGACCGGGACACCGCCGGCGACCGGGCCGAGTTCCACGAGCCGGGGCCGGTGCCGACCGCCTTCGGCGCCACCAGCGTCGGCGGCGCGGTCGCCGCGTCCGCCCTGGCCAGCCCCCTGCCGGAGGACGAGCCCGACCCGCGTACGGAGTCGACCGCGCGGCCCGGCGACGGCGCCGTGGACGGCCCCCGGGAGGGCCGCCGGGCGGACCCGACCGCCGAGTTCCACCGGTCCGTCGGGCTCGGCGACGCCCGTTCCGACGGCCGGCAGGCCCGCCGGGACGGCGACGAGGTGCTGCCCCCGGACGCCGCCGACGGCCGTCCCGAGCGCCGGGCCGACCTGACCGGGTGGGCCGGCGACCCGGAGGGCGGCGCGGCCGGCGCGGCCGGGTACGGCAGCGCCGCGCCGGCCATGGTCGATCCGGACGCCGAGCACGCGCCGGTCGGACGCGCGGGCACCGGGGAGCTGGGGGCCGCCGGGACCGACCGGCCGGCGGGCGCGACGGTGGCCGCCGAGCCGGCCAGCCTCTTCGAGCCGGGCATGGCGCAGGGCTTCCGGGACCGCTGGCGCGACGTCCAGCTGCGGTTCGTGGACGATCCCCGCGCGGCGGCCGGGGAGGCCCAGTCGCTGGTCGACGAGGCGATCCAGGCGCTCTCCTCGGCGCTGTCCGCGCAGAAGAACAAGCTGGGTGGCTGGCAGGACGCCGGTTCCGCCGACACCGAGCAGCTCCGGATGGCCGTCCGCCACTACCGCGACTTCCTGGACCGGGACTGCCCAAGCGCACCCCGATGGCGCAGCTGGTGCCCGGTGCGGTGGAGAAGCCCACCACCTCGGTGCAGCGGCGTACGCCGGAGGGTG
>NZ_JBFABB010000018.1:6166-88730 GCF_040640035.1 Micromonospora sp. NPDC023633
GGCCGGCCGGGGGTCCCCCCCACCCCCTGCCCGCGCGGTGCCCCCCCCCCAACACCCCGCACTCCCTGCCGGGGGGGCGGGGGGCGTCCGGGGGGGCGCCGCCGCCCCCGGGGGGGCGGCGGGGGGCGCCTGCGCATGTCCGCGCCGCTCCCCCGGCCCACGACTCCCCCGGCCCCGCGCCGCTCCCCCGCCCCGCACGCAGCGGGCGCCTCCGGCACGAAGAGCCCCTTGCGTGCCGGGCAGGCCCGGCGAACGGGATTCGCGGACGGTTTCGTCGCCGCAGGCGTGAAACAGCGCGTTCGGGGTAATTGGGCGCGCGCGCACTCATCCGGCACGGACGGTTGACGAAGGGTTACCGGGATGGACGGCGATGGCCTGCGGCTGAACATGAACGTCCTGGACTACGGCATCCTGGCGCTCTACTTCGTCACGGTGCTCGGCGTCGGCTTCGCCGCCCGGCGGGCCATCAGGACCAGCGTCGACTTCTTCCTCTCCGGCCGCTCGCTGCCCGCCTGGGTGACCGGTCTGGCCTTCGTCTCAGCCAACCTGGGGGCGCTGGAGATCATCGGCATGGCCGCCAACGGCGCCCAGTACGGCGCGATGACGCTGCACTACTACTGGATCGGCGCCGTGCCGGCGATGGTCTTCCTCGGCATCGTGATGATGCCGTTCTACTACGGCTCCAGGGTCCGCAGCGTGCCCGAGTACCTGCGGCTGCGCTTCAACCGCCCCACCCACCTGCTGAACGCGCTCAGCTTCGCGGTCGCCCAGGTGCTCATCGCCGGCGTGAACCTCTACGCCCTGGCACTGATCATGCAGGCGCTGCTCGGCTGGCCGCTCTGGGTGGCCATCGTGATCGGCGCGCTGATCGTGCTGGCGTACATCACCGTGGGCGGGCTCTCCGGGGCGATCTACAACGAGGTGCTCCAGTTCTTCGTGATCATCGCGGGCCTGCTGCCGATCACGATCCTGGGCCTGGTGAAGGTGGGCGGCGTCTCGGGCCTGATGGACGCGGTGCGCGAGTCCAAGCTGGGCGAGGCGGGGTTGCACACCTGGCAGGACACCGGCAGCACCGACAACCCGCTCGGCGCGCACTGGATCGGCATCGTCTTCGGCCTCGGCTTCGTGCTCTCCTTCGGCTACTGGACGACCAACTTCGCCGAGGTGCAGCGCGCGCTGTCGGCCAAGAACATGAGCGCCGCCCGCCGGACGCCGATCATCGCCGCGTACCCGAAGCTGCTCATCCCGGTGGTCACGGTGATTCCCGGCCTGGTCGCCCTCGTCACGGTGCAGGGGCTCGGCGCGGAGAGCGGCGACCTGGTCTACAACAACGCGATCCCGCTGCTGATGCGCGACCTGCTCCCCAACGGCGTGCTCGGGATCGCGGTGACGGGCCTGGTCGCGTCGTTCATGGCCGGCATGGCGGCGAACGTGAGCGGCTTCAACACCGTGTTCACCTACGACATCTGGCAGCAGTACGTGCGTCGGGACCGTCCCGACGACTACTACATCCGCATCGGCCGGTGGGCGACGGTCGGCGGCGTGCTCGTCGGCATCGGCACCGCGTTCATCGCCGCCGGGTTCAGCAACATCATGAACTACATCCAGGCGCTGTTCTCGCTGTTCAACGCGCCGCTGTTCGCCACCTTCATCATCGGCATGTTCTGGCGGCGGATGAGCGCGGCGGCCGGCTTCCTCTCGCTGCTCATGGGCACCCTGGCGGCGCTGGCCACCTACCTGCTCTACAAGGCGGGGGTCGTGCACTTCAACTCCGACCTGGAGGAGAGCTTCTGGGGCGCCGGCATCGCGTTCGTCACGGCCGCCGTCGTCGCCGCCATCGTCACGCCGTTCACCGGGAAGAAGCGGGACGAGGACCTGCGCGGCCTGGTCTACGGCATGGGCGCCGTCGACGTGAAGGGCGACCTGCTGACCGGAGACGCCGTCTGGTGGCGCTCCCCCGTGCTGCTCGGCCTGGTCGCGGTGGTGCTCTCCCTCCTCCTCTACGTGCCGTTCTTCTAGGAAGGGGCGCTCGGCCATGAGCATGGACAACCTCAACCCGCACGGGCACGACCGGTCGGTCGAGGCCACCGAGGAGGCCCGCCGCCGCTCGGCCGCCGCCCGGCTGTTCGACATCCGCCGGGTGATCGGTGGGCTTTTCACCGCGTACGGGGCGATCGTCACCCTGATCGGCGTCTTCGACGGCGAATCCGCCGTCCAGAAGGCGCAGGGGGTCCGGATCAACCTCTGGGCGGGCCTCGGCATGCTCGTCTTCGGCGTGCTGATGCTGCTCTGGCAGTGGCGCAATCCGGTCCAACCGCCGGAGACCTCCGACGAGGAGCGCTGAGCCGCCCCGCCGGCACGCGGCATGGGCACGGCCGGGCCGGGTACGCGAGCAGGATCAGGAGACCACCTGGCGACAGGAGGGCAGCGACATGACGGACCGTGACCGTGACCGACCGCTGGAGGAGAGCCCGGAGGTGGCCGCGGCGGTCGAGGACGACACCGGCATCCCGCAGCTGATGACCGGCGGCGGCGTCGACCGCGACACTCCGTCGTTCACCGGGCCCGGGGACGAGCCGGGTGGCGACGAGCTGATCGGCGACCCGTACGCCGCCGGCACCGGCGCGACCGGCACCGGCACGGGCGCGGCCCCGGACCACATCCGTACCGGAGCCGAGCAGCCCTGGGAGCCGGAGGACCTGGTGGCGGCCCGGGGACAGGACCTGACGCCGGAGAACGTCGAGCGGGCCCGCCGGGACCTGGCCGAGCTGGGCCGCGCGGCGATCGAGAAGACGGTGCCCTGACCGGCGTACGCGAGGGGCCCCCGGCCCGACCCGTCGGACGGTCGGGCCGGGGGCCCGGGGAACCTGCCGCTGGAGCGCCTCACCTACTGCCAGCGGCGGGTGGGCGCCGGTGTCAGGAGAGCGGCGGGTACGCGTTCTGCATGAGCTGCGTGAACTGCGCGGGGAACCAGGCGCCCGAGATCGGGGCGTCCGGCAGTGCGCCGCTCATGCTGTTGCCGTTGCGGGCGTTGCCGGTGTAGGTCGGGTCGCACATCCGGTCGAAGCCCTTGCCCTCGTTGTTCGGGATCTCCTTGCTGGAGCCGTCCGACTCGCCCGGGGGCTTGACCCAGACGTAGGCGTCGATGCCCGGCTCCGGCGCGGCCTTCGGGCGCTCGCCGAGGCCGGCCCCGGCCTGGTTGCACCAGTTGCCGGCGTGGATCCGCCGGTCCACCCGACCACCGTTGACGTACGCGTCCACGCTGGTCAGCGGGCCCGGGCCGGTGGGCCGGGCCGAGCCGCCCCAGCCGTTGCGAGAGGTGTCGATCAGCATGCCGATCTTCGAGTCGAAGCCCTTGGCGACCAGCTCGTTGCGGAACGCCTGGGCGAACGAGAGCTCGTCCACGTAGAAGTTCCAGTCGATCCACTTGGACTGCCGCACGCTGGTGCCGTTCACCGAGTCGGTGATCTTCACGTAGGGCTCGCGCAGCGCCGAGTAGTTGGCGGTGTTGACGATGAAGCCGTGGACGTTGTTCACCGTGCTGCCGGAGGCGACGGCGGCCTCCTTCAGGATCTGCGCCGTCGGGCCGAAGTTGCTGTCCCAGCCGATCCAGCCGTGGTGGGCGGCGTCGATGTAGTTGTAGACGTTGCCGATCGCGCCCAGCTTCGACAGGGCGTACCCGACGCCGTTGACGTAGGCGCCGTTGGCCTTCACCGTGTCGCACATCGCGGTGCCGCCGGGGTTGCCGGAGGTGTTGGTCACCAGGTTCGGCAGCGAGTCGATCTCGATGATGTTGACGATCCGCAGGCTGGCGTACTTCGGGTCGCCCTGGATCGCAGCGATCGGGTCGATGTACTCGGTCTTGTACCTGGGCAGCTCGTCCGCGCGCAGCTCACCGTTCGAGGCCAGCGCGGCGCAGTCCCGGCCGGGCAGGTTGTAGATGACGAACTGGATGTAGTTCGCCCCCTGCTCGAGCGCCTTGTTCAGGTGGTCGCGCACGCCCATCGCGCCGTTGGAGCTGCTGTCCGGGGTGCCGTTGATGGCGGCGATCCGGTCGATCCAGACGGCGGTCGGGTTGTTCGACACCCGGTTGCCGCCGGCCACGGACTCGGCCTTGGCCTTCCACTCCGGGTTCACGTACCCCTTGGCGTTGAGGTACGGGTTGTCCACCCGCTGCCCGGGCGGGTCGGTGGGCGGCGGGGTGGTGGGCGGCGGCGTGGTGGGCGGCGGCGTCGTGGGCGGCGGCGTCGTCGGCGGCGGGGTGGTGGGGTTGGTGCCGCCGCCGTTGCAGGTCACGCCGTTGAGCGTGAACGAGGTGGGCTTCGGGTTGCTGCCGCTCCAGGCGCCGTTGAAGCCGACGCTCACCGTGGCGCCGCTGGCCACCGCGCCGTTCCAGGACTCGCTCTGCGCGGTGACGTTCTGACCGGTCTGCGTCCAGCGGGCCGACCAGCCCTGCTGGAGCCGCTGGTTGCCGTCCGGGAAGGTGAATCCCAGCGTCCAGCCGTTGAGGGCGTCGCCGATGTTCTTGATGTTGACGGTGGCGGTGAACCCGCCCTGCCACTCGCTGGTCGTGTACGACACGTCGCACTGGGTGGCGGCGTGCGCCACGGTGACCGGCAGGGTCACCAGTCCGCCCGCGACCAGAGCGCCCGCGCCGCCGAGCGCGAGGGCCCGGCGGGGGCCGGACAGCCTTCTCCACACATTCATGCCACTGATCTCCTTGGGCGAGACCGGATCCGCGAACGGCCCGGCGATACGGCCCGATGGGCGCCCTGCGCGGACGTCCGCCGGTGCCACGGGTTCTTCGGGGGGTGCCCGACCCGGTCGGGCGTTTGGTGGTGGTCCGACCGGCGACGATGGGCCGGTCGGGAGGCGGGACGTCGTCCGGCGGACCGGTGCCCTCGACTCCTGCCTGCGCGGTGTGGCTCCCCGAACCGCGTGCAGCGATTCTTGCATGGGAGCGCTTCCATGGCAATGCCTCGATGTGGTTGCCGGGACCGGCGGGGCTGCCGGTGCTCCCGGGTCGGCCGGGACCGGACTATCCGGCCGCCGGGGCCGCGAGCCGCACCAGCCGGGCCGGCGGACCTCAGGGCGGCGGCAACCGCCCGGCCGAGCCCGGCGAGCCGCTTACCCGACGCGGCACTCCTAGCGCGCTTATCGTGCCTAAGCACCAAAACGCGAATCTTTCCCTTCATAGCTCGTGAAACGGTCTAACGTCGTCCGTAGCTCGGTTGTCGCCGAGCCCAGGACAACAGGGATGGAGTGACGCAGGTCATGGCAAAGAAGATGCTCGGGAAGGTCGTTGCGGGCGCTGCCCTCGGTGGTGCCTCCCTGCTCGTGTTCACGCCGGGGATCGCGTTCGCGGACGGCCAGCAGGGCCACGAGGGCAAGGTCTACGCCAAGCCGCACGTCGTCAAGGCGGGCGACACGGTCAAGCTGCTCGAGGTCTGCCCCGACCGGCAGGAGCACGCCTTCGTGTGGTCGAAGGTCACCGGCAAGGTCGAGCTCAAGCCGGCCGAGGGCCGGGGCGACTGGCGTGGCGGGGAGGAGGACTCCCGCGACCACGACAGGGGCCGGGACCACGAGGACAAGGGCCGCGACAACGGCAAGGACGGCAACGGCAAGGACCAGAGCCCGCGGCCGCAGCCGCCGGCCAACGGCACCAGCCAGCCGCAGCCGACCAACGGTGGCCAGCCGCCCGCCAACGGCCAGGGTGGCGGCGCCGCCGACGCCGCCGGCGCCGAGGGCGACCGCGACTGGAAGGGCTACGAGCACGGCCAGGACGCCGAGGGCGACCGCGGCGACAAGGGCCACGACAAGGGCAACCGCGAAGGCCGCGGGGACAGCAACGGCTCGGACGAGTACGACCGCGCGGACCGCAAGGACCACGCCGGATACGGCTCGGAGAGCAACGGCTCGGACGAGTACGACCGCAAGGGCCACGACAACGGCCGGGACGGCCACGACAACGGCCGGGACGGCCACGACAACGGGCGGAACGGCCGGGACGGCCACGACAACGGGCGCAACGGCCACGACAACGGCCGGTCGGACGAGGAGTCCGAGCGCAACGGCAAGGACCACTGGGAGCACAAGCGGGACTTCGTCTACTACGGCGAGGCCCAGGTGTCCGAGGACGCCCAGCCGGGCCGCTACGAGCTCAAGGGCTCGTGCGGCGAGGGCGAGCTGGTCGTGCTGCCGCGCGGTGGGGTCGACGGTGGTGACGGTGGCGTCGGCGCCGGCACCGACCGGGGCCTGGCCGCCGGTGGGGCGAGCCTGATCGGCGCGGCCGCCCTGGGCGGTCTCGTGCTGATGCGCCGGCGTCGGACCGATGAGTCCTTCGTCTGACATGACGGCGACACCGGCCGGCGGCCGTCACGGGAAACCGTGGCGCGCCGCCGGCGCGGCCGTCGTCGTCGTGGTCGCCATGGTCGGCGCCGGCCTGATCGGCGCCTCGTTCAGGTCCGCGCCCGCTCCCCGCCCCCCGCAGCCCCTGGCCGCGTCCGCCGGCACCGGGCCGGCGGTCGCCGTGCCGGACCCGGACGTCGCCGCCGGCACGGGTCTCGCCCGCTCCGCCCCCACCACGATCGCCATCCCCCGGATCGGGGTCGACGCCGCGATCATGCCGCTCGGCACCAACCCGGACGGCACCGTCCAGGTGCCCCCGCTGGAGCGGGCGCAGCTGGCCGGCTGGTACGAGCCGGGGCCGAGCCCCGGTGAGATCGGCAACGCGGTCATCGTCGGGCACGTCGACTCGGCGGCGATCGGGCCGGCGGTCTTCTTCTCCCTCGGCGCCCTGCAACCGGGCGACACCATCACCGTCACCCGGCAGGACGGGCAGCAGGCCACCTTCACCGTCGAGTCGGTCAAGGCGTACCCGAAGACGGAGTTCCCGACCGAGCAGGTCTACGGTCCCAGCGACCGGCCCGGCCTGCGCGTGGTCACCTGCGGCGGGACCTTCGACGAGGCCGCCGGCAGCTACCCGGACAACGTGGTCGTCTTCGCCTCCATGCCGGCGTGAGCCGGCAGCCGCGCGACACCGCGCGGAAGCCTCCACCGGACGACACGCCGCGGTCCGGCCGGTCGGTGTCCCGACCGGCCGGACCGCGTGCCGTACGCGTCAGGCGGCGGCGGAGGTCCGCACCAGGGTGCGGATCTGGCGCAGCAGCACCGACAGGGCGGCGAGGTCCGCCCGGGACTCGTCGAACTCCCCCATCGCCCGCTCGGCGCGGTGGATCGAGGTGGCGTTCGACTGCTCCCACTGGAGCACCCGCTCCTGGGGCGACATGGCGCCGGGGGTGGAGTCGAGAACCTCCGCGGTCAGCGCGGCCAGCGCGGCGTACAGGTCGTAGCGCAGCGCCATCCGGGCCAGCGTCTGCCAGCGGTCCTCCCGCGGCAGCAGGGAGATCTTCGACAGCAGGGAATCGACCCGGAACCGGTCGGAGAGCACGAAGTAGACCGAGGCCACCTCCCCGACGTCCCGCCCGCTGCTCGCCGCGGTCTCCACCACGTCGAGCAGGCCGAAGCTGTACATCAGCCGGGTCGCCTGCTCGGCCAGGTCGCGCGGCAGCCCCCGCTCGGTGAGCGAGTCGATGTGCGCCGCGAGGGACTCCCGCTCGCTGCCGTAGAAGCGCTCCTCCAGGTCGGGCAGGAGCCGGGCCACCCCGTCGCGCAGCCGGGCGATCTCCGCCGGCACGTCGATCGGCGAACGGCGGTTGGTCACCAGCCACCGCACCGCCCGGTCGAGCAGGCGCCGGGTGTCCAGGTAGACGCTGGTCTGCAACTCGGGGTCGACCTTGTTGTCCAGGTCCTCCACCGCGTCCCACAGCGCGCGCAGCCCGAACACCTCGCGGACCACCACGTACGCCCGGATCACGTCCGCCGCCGAGGCGGCGGTCTCCTCGACCACCCGGAAGACGAACGAGATGCCACCCCGGTTGACCGCCTCGTTGACCAGCACCGTCGTCACGATGTCCCGGCGCAGCCGGTGCTGGCCCATCCGGTCGGCGAACCGCTCGCGCATCGGCGTCGGGAAGTAGTTGACCAGGACGTCGGTCGTCCACTCCTCGTCCGCGAGCCCCTCGGCCAGGATCTCCGTCTCGAGGACGATCTTGACGTACGCGAGCAGCACCGCGAACTCCGGCGCGGTCAGCCCGGACTCGGTCCGCACCGCCAGCTCGTCGTCCGGCGGCAGCGCCTCCAGGGACCGGTCCAGCGCCCCGGAACGCTCCAGATCGGTGATCATCCGCCGGTGCACCGGCAGCAGCGAGGCGGCCTGCGCCTGCGCGTTGTTGATCGCCCGGGCCTGGTCGTAGTTGTCCCGCAGCACCAGCTCGGCGACCTCGTCGGTCATCGCCGCGAGCAGCTCGTCGCGCTCGGGCAGGGACAGCGCGCCGTCGCCGACCGCCGTGTTCAGCAGGATCTTGATGTTCACCTCGTGGTCGGAGCAGTCCACCCCGGCCGCGTTGTCGATGAAGTCCGTGTAGATCCGCCCGCCGGTCTGGGCGTACTCGATGCGGCCGAGCTGGGTCCAGCCCAGGTTGCCGCCCTCGCCGACCACCCGGCAGCGCACGTTCTTGCCGTCCACCCGGATCGCGTCGTTGGACTTGTCGCCCACCTCCGCGTTGGTCTGGCTGGAGGCCTTCACGTACGTGCCGATGCCGCCGTTCCAGAACAGGTCGACCGGCGCGGTCAGGATCGCCTTCATCAGCTCCTGCGGGGAGAGCTGCGTCACGTCGGCGTCCAGGCCCAGCCGCTCCCGCACCTGCGGCGAGATCGGCACCGACTTGGCGGTACGCGGATGCACCCCGCCGCCGGCCGAGATCAGCTTCGGGTCGTAGTCCTGCCAGGACGAGCGGGGCAGCTCGAACAGCCGCTTCCGCTCGGCGTACGAGGTGGCGGCGTCCGGGTCCGGGTCGAGGAAGATGTGCCGGTGGTCGAACGCGGCCACCAGCCGGATGTGCTCCGACAGCAGCATCCCGTTGCCGAACACGTCGCCGGACATGTCGCCGACGCCGACCACGGTGAAGTCCTGGGCCTGGGTGTCGTGACCCATCTCGCGGAAGTGCCGCTTCACCGACTCCCAGGCGCCCCGGGCGGTGATGCCCATCTTCTTGTGGTCGTAGCCGGCGGAGCCGCCGGAGGCGAACGCGTCGCCGAGCCAGAAGCGGTGCGCCGTGGAGATCTCGTTGGCGATGTCCGAGAACGTCGCCGTGCCCTTGTCCGCCGCGACCACCATGTACGGGTCGTCGCCGTCGTGCCGGACCACGTCCTCCGGCGGCACGATCTCGCCGCTGACGATGTTGTCCGTGACGTCCAGCAGCGCCGAGATGAACTCCTTGTAGCAGACGACCGCCTCGTCGCGGTCCCCCGGCTTCTGCTTGAGCACGAAGCCGCCCTTGGCCCCGACCGGCACGATCACGGCGTTCTTCACCATCTGCGCCTTGACCAGGCCGAGCACCTCGGTGCGGAAGTCCTCGCGGCGGTCGGACCAGCGCAGCCCGCCCCGGGCCACCGGCCCGAACCGCAGGTGCACGCCCTCGAAGCGCGGCGAGTACACGAAGATCTCGAACTTCGGCCGCGGCGCCGGCAGGTCCGGGATCGCCTGCGGGTCCAGCTTGAGCGCCACGTACGCCTTCGGCCGCCCGTCGCTGCGCTTCTGGTAGAAGCTGGTGCGCAGGGTGGCCTGGATCATCGTCAGGTAGGCGCGCAGGATCCGGTCCTGGTCGAGGCTGGCGACGTCGTCCAGCGCGGCCCGGATGTCGCCCACCAGCTCGGCGCTGCGCTGCTGCCGCTGCTCGTGGCCGTCGGCGCCGGGCGCGAACCGCACCTCGAAGAGCTCCACCAGCAGGGCGGCGATCCTCGGGTACGCGATGAAGGTCTGTTCCATGTACTCCTGGGAGAAGACCGTGCCGGCCTGGCGCAGGTACTTCGCGTACGCGCGCAGCACCACCACCTGCCGCCAGGTGAGACCGGCGCGCAGCACCAGCTCGTTGAAGCCGTCCACCTCGGCCTCGCCCCGCCACGCCGCCGCGAAGGCGTTCTCGACGTGCGGGCGCACCTCGGCCAGCTCCTGGTGCCCCTCGGGCAGCCGCAGCCCGAAGTCGTAGAGGTAGACCCGACCGTCGATCCGGTCCACCTCGTGCGGGTGCTCGTCGACCACCCTGACGCCGAGCGAGTGCAGCACCGGCAGCACGGCGGAGAGCATCATCGGCTCGCCGTAGCGGTAGACCTTGAAGCGGACGTCCATCGCCTCGTCGACGTCCGGCCCCCGCCCGCCGGCCCGCGGCGCGAGCTGCTTGCGGAACAGGTGCATCTCCAGCTGGCCGGGCTCCTCCAGCAGCTCCAGCTTCGCCAGGTCCTTCATCGCCTCGTACGGCGTGTGGCCGTCCTTGTAGCCCTCCGGGAAGGCGTCGGCGTAGCGGGTGAACAGGTGCTTGGCCTGCTCGTCGCCGAGCTTGCGCTCCAGCACCAGCCGGTAGTCGTCGTCCCAGAGCCGGGTGGCGTCGGCCAGCTCCTCGGCGAGCAGGTCGGCGTCGATGTCGCCCGGGGTCCTGGTCGGGTCCGTCCGGACGATGAAGTGCACGCGGGCGAGCATCGACTCGGTGACCCGGGTGGTGTAGTCGACCCCGACGCCGTTCAGCTCGCGCAGCAGGATGTCCTGCATCCGCAGCCGGTTCTGCGTGGTGAACCGGTCCCGGGGCAGGTAGATCAGGCAGGAGATGAACCGCCCGTACGCGTCCCGGCGCAGGAACACCCGCAGCTGCCGGCGACCGGCCATCCGCAGCACGCCGATCACCGCGTGGTAGAGGTCCTCGGTCTTGATCTGGAACAGCTCGTCGCGCGGGTACGTCTCCAGGATCTGGAGCAGGTCCTTGCCGGAGTGGCTGCGCTGGCTCAGGCCGGAGCGGTCCAGCACCTCGGCCACCTTGCGGCGGACCACCGGCAGCTCCTGCACGCTGGTCCGGTACGCGGCCGTGGAGAACAGGCCCAGGAAGCGCCGCTCGCCGATGACCTCGCCGGCCTCGTTGAAGATCTTGAAGCCGATGTAGTCGAGGTAGGCGGAGCGGTGCACCGTGGCCCGCGAGTTCGCCTTGGTGATGATCAGCAGGCGCTTCTCGGTGACCTTGTCGTGCGCCTCGGGCGTCATCGACGACAGCGGCCGGGCCTCCGGGGAGTCCTGGCGCAGGATGCCCAGCCCGGTGCCGAGCACCGCCTCCAGGGCCTGGCCGCTGCGGCGCTCCCCGCCGTCGGCCGCCGGCTCGTCGGTGTCGACCAGCCGGTACTCCCGGTAGCCCAGGAACGTGAAGTGGTCGTGGGCGAGCCAGCGGAGCAGCTCCACCGAGTCCGTGATGTCCTTCTCCGGCACCGGCGGCCGGTTGTCCGACGTCCGCGCGGAGGCCAGCTCGTCGGCGAGGGCGAGGGCCCGCTGGCGCATCTTCGGCCAGTCCTCCACCGCCTCCCGCACGTCGGTGAGCACCCGCTGCAGCTCCCGGCGCAGCCGGTCCCGCTCGGCGGCGTCGCGCACCGGGTCGATCTCGATGTGCATCCAGCTCTCGACCAGGTCGCCGGCGATGGCGTCGTCGGGCTCGACGTCGGCGGAGACCTCCACCAGCCGGCCCAGCGGCTCGCGGCGGACCACCACCAGCGGGTGGACCAGCAGGTGCACGTCCAGGTGGTGCGAGTTGAGCAGGGCGGTCACCGAGTCGACCAGGAACGGCATGTCGTCGGTGACGATCTCGATGACGGTGTGGTGCTGATCGGCGTCGGGCTCGTGGATGCGCAGCTTCAACTCGCCCGGTACCCGCTGCTCGGCGAGGTCGCGGTGCGCGCGGGCCGCCTCCAGCATCTCCTCGGCGGTGAAGCCGATCAGCTCCTCGTCCGGCGCGAACCGCCAGAAGCGGCTGACCAGGGTCGCCGCGTCGTGGTCGTCGCCGGCGAGCGCGACCGCCTGGGCGACCAGGCGCTCCACGTTGGGAACCGGCTCGTCGAGTTCGTTGTCCTCCACGTCGTCGGCCAGCGCGTCGGCGGGCAGGCCCAGGTCGTAGAGGGTGTCGATGCTCGAACCGGTCATCCCGGTCACTCCTGTGTCGAGCCGGCCGAAGCCGTCCCCGTCGGTCGCCGAATCGAAGCTGTCGTCCCGGCTGGTGTCAGCCTGCCGGAGGTCGGGTCCCGGTTTGATCGCCGGACGCCGGTCCATCGGTGCCACTCCCCTCGACCCACCGCGTTGTGGGTCACTCTGCCGCCCAGCCTAGGCCCTGCCGGTCCGCCCCTTGCGCGGCGGACCACAGTGCGGACGTCCGGTTCCGGACTTCGTCCTTTCACCCGTTGCGGATACGAGGTTGGCCGGTTCGGGAGTACCCCACCTCCAGTCGTTCATCACCCGGCGCCGGGCTCTCTTTCCGCACGTCCCGGTGCGGGGGGACGGTGCGAACGGCGCCGCCGTACTAGCGTGCAGGGCAGTTCCGAGATCGGAGACCTGCTCCCATGCGTCTGTCCTACCCCCGCCGCCCCCGCCGCAACCGGCTCCGTCCGCCGCTGGCGCTGCTCGCCGCGACCGCCCTCGCGGCCGGCGCCCTCACCGCGTGCTCGGGCGGTGACGGGCCGGAGCGCACCGTCGACGCGTTCCTCGCCGGTTGGCGCTCGGGCGACCTCCAGGCCGTCGGCTTCGTCGACCCGACCGGCGCCAAGGTGGCGGCGGCCGACGTCGCCCGCGAGCTCAAGGAGCTCTCCGGCGAGCTGGCGGCCACGCCGCCCACGCTCACCCGCCGGGGCGAGGCGAAGGTGACCAAGGACGTCGCGACCGCGGTGGTCAAGGTCGACTGGGCCCTGCCGGGCCAGACCCGCTGGGCGTACGAGCGTCCGGTGCGGCTCAGCCGCGGCGGCGACGACTGGCGGTTGATCTGGGAGCCGCAGCTGGTGCAGGAGCAGCTCACCCGGGGCGACCGGCTGGGGCTGCGCCGCGACGCCGCCACCCGGGCCGCGGTGCTCGACGGCGCCGGCCAGCCGATCGTGGCGCCCCGGCCGGTGGTGCGGGTCGGGCTCCAACCGAGCGAGGTCACCGACCTCCCGGCCCTGACCCGGAAGTTGGACGCGGCCTTCCGGGCCATCCGGCCGGCGATCACCCCGCCGGTGGACCTCTCCGGCCTGCGCAAGCGGCTCGCCGACGCGGATCCGGGGGCGTTCGTCGAGGTGGTGACCCTGCGGGAGGAGGCGTACCGGCAGATCAAGTCCCGCGTCTACGACCTGCCGGGCACGAAGTTCCGCAGCGACAGGCTCGACCTGGCACCCACCCGGGAGTTCGCCCGGGCGGTACTCGGCTCCGTCGACGCGGCCCAGGCCGACGACCTCGCCCGGCACCCCGACCGCTACGAGGCGGGCGACCTCGTCGGCCATGGGGGCCTCCAGGGCCGCCACGACGAGCGGCTGCGCGGCGCGCCGGGGCTGACCGTGATCACCGAGCGCCCCGGCCCGGACGGCACGCTGGTGCCCACCGGCACCGAGGTGTTCCGCAGCGAGCCGCGGGCCGGGCAGCCGCTGAGGACCACGCTCGACGTGGCCACCCAGAACGCGGCCGACACCGCCCTGCGCGGTGAGAAGCGCCGGGCGGCGCTGGTGGCGGTACGGATCAGCGACGGCGCGGTACTCGCCGCGGCCAACGGTCCGGGCGCGGCCGGGGAGAACCTGGCCTTCACCGCCCAGGTCCCGCCGGGCTCCACCTTCAAGATGGTCAGCGCGCTCGGCCTGCTCGACCGGGGCGCGGTCACGCCGGACGCGACGGTGGACTGCCCGAAGACGTTCGTCGTGGACGGCCGACCGTTCAAGAACTCCGACAACTTCGTGCTGGGGCCGGTGCCGTTCCGCACCGACTTCGCCAAGTCCTGCAACACCGCGTTCGCCGCGCTGGCGCCGAAGCTCGGCCCCGACGGGCTGGCCGCGACCGGCCGCTCCCTCGGGCTGGAGGGGCAGTGGGACGTCGGCCTCGACGCCTTCACCGGCAAGGTCTCGGCGAACGGCGGCGCGACCGAGCAGGCCGCCGCCGCCATCGGCCAGGGCACCACGGTGGTCAGCCCGCTGGCCATGGCGTCGGCCACGGCGGCAGTCGCCCGGGGTCGCTTCGAGCAGCCGAAGCTGGTGCTCGACCCGGCCCCGGCCCAGCCCGCCGCGCCCGGCCCGGAGCTCAAGCCGGAGTCGGTCGAGGCGGTACGGGCGATGATGCGCGAGGTGGTCACGGCCGGCACCGGCAGCGCGCTGCGCGACGTGCCGGGCGGCCCGGTGCACGGCAAGACGGGCACCGCCGAATACGACGACAACCCGGCGCACACGCACGCCTGGTTCGTCGGCTGGCAGGGCGACGTCGCGTTCGCGGTCTTCGTCGAGAAGGGCGGAGCCAGCACCGCCACCGCCGTCCCGGCCGCCGAGCGCTTCCTCCGCGCCCTCTCCCGCTGACCAGACCACCGGCCTGGGCGAGTCGGCCAGGTCGACGGGCGCTTTCGGAGCGCGGGACGCCCGGCGGCCGTCAGGCGATGCCGGCGGCGGACGGCGCGGTGCCGTCCTCGGGCGCGGGCAGCGGGTCGTCCGGGTCGAGGCCCGCGAGCGGCGCGCGGCGCAGCAGGCCCGGGCCGGCGGAGGCGGGCGGCCCGACGGGTTCCGGCGCGGCCGGGAGGTCGGAAGCGGCAGCCACCGGAGTGCCGAACCCGACCGCCCCGACCGGCCCCACCGACCCGGCGACGCCGAGCGACCCGACCACCCCGAGCGGAGCCGGCGGAACCTCCTCGGCGTCACCCGGGCCACGGTCGTCGCCGCCACGCTCCGGAACGGGGACGAAGGCCGGGTCGGCGGCGGGCGGGGACACGATCGGGACCTCTGGCCGACCGTTGCTCCGCCGTGCCGAGGGGACCGACGAGGGGCCGACCGTGGCGGCAGACGAAGGGCCGACCGAGCGGACGGACGCCGACGGGCCGGCCGAGCGGACGGACGCAGACGGCCCCGGGAGCAGCCGGGGCGGCGTCGCCGTCGGCGCGGAGACCGGGCGCAGCCCGGCCACCACGGTGTTGACGATCTCGGCCGCGTACGCGCCGTCCGGGTCGTAGTCGGGGTCGAAGACGGTCAGCTCGACGCCGAGGCAGTGCGGGGTGTCGACCAGCCCGGCGAGCAGGATCTCCAGCTCGGCGAAGGCGATCCCGCCCGGGTCGGGCGCGTCGACGGCCGGCATCACGGCCGGGTCCAGCACGTCCACGTCGATGTGCACCCAGTAGCCGGCGCAGTCGGCGAGCTGGTCGTGCGCCCACTGCGCCGTACGCGCGGCGCCCTCGGCACGCAGCGCCGGCACCGGCCGGGTGGTGATCCCGGCGGCCTGGAGGTCCAGGCGGTACTCGTCCTGCGCCCGGATGCCGAGCACCACCACGTCGATGTCCCGGAAGTACGGCCGGCGTCCCTCGATGGCGGCCAGGTCGGCCTGCCCCCGCCCGGTGACCAGCGCGAGGTCCTCACCGGCCGCCGCACCCACGTAGGAGGCGTTGCCGGGGTGCCGGAAGTCGGAGTGGCCGTCGACGAAGACCAGCCCGATGCGCCCGCCGACCGCCTCACCGAGCCGGTGCATGGCCAGCGCCGAGCCGAGCAGGATGGAGCAGTCGCCGCCGAGCACCAGCGGGAACTCGCTCCGGTCGATGATGGCGCCGATCCGCTCCGCGAGCGCCACCGAGTAGTCGGCGATCTCCCGCGCGTGGCAGACCCCGTCACCCGGCCGCCAGTCGCCGGGGTCGTAGCGGGGCGCGGTGAGGCAGCCTGCGTCCCGGGCCCGCAGCCGGGCGAGCAGCCCCTGGTCGCGCAGCGCGCCCGGGGCCTTCCCGCAGCCGGGGACCGAGGTGGACGTGGGTGGGCGCAGGCCGAGGTTGCTGGGCGCGTCGAGGACGGCGATCCGGCGCATCATGGGCTCCCGTCCTCGAGGTGTCGGGCGGGCCGGCCGGAACGCCGGCCCGCGCTGGCGTGCTACGTGCTCACAAACAGGGCGTGGTGCTCAGAACAGGGCGCTGGCGAGGGCCCGGCGCGCCGAGGCGACCGCGGGGTCCTCCGGCCCGGCGACCGTGAAGAGGCTGACCAGGTGCTGGCGTACCTTCTCCCGCTCCTCACCGGCGGTGCGGCGGACCAGGCCCACCAGGCGGGCGTACGCCGCCTCGGCCTGACCGCTGAGCACCTCGATGTCGGCGGCCAGGAGCTGGGCCTCGACGTCGTCGGGGTTCGCCTGGGCGGCGGCGATCGCCGCGCCCGGGTCGGCCCCGGCCACCCGGCGGGCGAGCCCGACCTGGGCGAGACCCGCCTCCGCCGCGGCGTCCGCGGGCGACTCGGCGAGGATCTTGCGGTACGCCCGCTCGGCCGCGTCGAGGTCGCCGCTCATCAGGGCGTCGTCGGCCTCGTCGAGGCGCGGGTCCTCCGGCTCGGCGACGCTCACGCCACCGGCCTTGAGCACCGCCTGGATCCACTGCCGCAGCTGCGCCTCGGGCACCACTCCGGAGAAGGCGTCGATCGGCTGTCCGCCGACCACCGCGTAGACCATCGGGATGCCCTGCACCCGGAACATCTGGGCGATCCGCGGGTTGGCGTCCACATCGACCTTGGCGAGCACCCAGGCGCCGCCGCCCTCCGCGGCCAGCCGCTCCAGCACGGGGCTCAGCTGCTTGCACGGCTCGCACCACTCGGCCCAGAAGTCCACGATCACCGGTGTGGTGAGCGAGCGTTCGAGAACCTCGGACTGGAATGTCGCCTCGCTCACGTCGATGACGGCGACGCCGCCGCCGGCGGTGCCGGGCAACTCGGCGGAGGGCGCGGACTGGGCCGGGGTGGCGGGGCGGGCAGGGGCCGGTGCGGGGGTGCGCAGCGCGCTGAGGTCGACCGCGCCGCGGGTGAAGATCGACGAGGTGATCCGTGGGTCGCTCATGGTTACCTAGTCTCGCACGCGACCCGCCGAACTCAGATCAACCGCGACGGCGACAGTTGCGACTGTCACGGCTGCTCCGGCCCTTGCCCACCCCCTCCCCCGCCCTCCCGCCCGGCACTGCGCGATCCTGCGCCCGCGGCCCCCGGTACGTGGCGTTCGCCGGGGGACGAAGGTGCAGGATCGCGGGTGCGGGAGGGAGGTGGGGAACGGGGTCAGAAGCGGGCGGGCTCGCGGTAGACGCCCCACTCGGCGCGCAGGGCGTCGCAGATCTCGCCGAGGGTGGCCTCCGCGCGTACGGCGTCCAGCATGGCCGGGATCATGTTGCCGTCGGTCCGGCCGACGGCGACCATCCGCTCGATCGCGGCCTTGACGGCGGCCTCGTCGCGGCCGGCCTTCCGCTCGGCCAGCACCCGGCGCTGCTCCAGCTCCACCTCGTGCGAGATGCGCAGGATCTCCAGGTCCTTGGCGACCGTGCCGGTGTGGCAGTTGACCCCGACGATCCTCTTGTCGCCCTTCTCCAGCGCCTGCTGGTAGACGAAGGCGGACTCGGCGATGTGGCCGGTGAACCAGCCGTCCTCGATGCCGCGCAGGATGCCGGAGGTCATCGGGCCGATCCGGTGCGGGCCCTCGCCACCGAGCTGCCGGATCCGGGCGAAGATCTCCTCCGCCTCGGCCTCGATCTTGTCGGTGAGCGCCTCGACGTACCAGGACCCGCCCAGCGGGTCCGCCACGTTGGTCACCCCGGTCTCCTCCATCAGCACCTGCTGGGTGCGCAGGGCGATCTCGGCGGACTCGTCGGTGGGCAGCGCCAGGGTCTCGTCCAGGGCGTTGGTGTGCAGCGAGTTGGTGCCGCCGAGCACCGCCGCGAGCGCCTCCACGGCGGTGCGCACCACGTTGTTGACCGGCTGCTGGGCGGTCAGCGACACCCCGGCGGTCTGCGTGTGGAACCGCAGCCAGAGCGCCTTCTCGCTGGTCGCGCCGTAGACGTCGCGCAGCCAGCGGGCCCAGATCCGGCGGGCGGCCCGGAACTTGGCGATCTCCTCGAAGAAGTCGACGTGCGAGTCGAAGAAGAAGCTCAGGCCGGGCGCGAAGACGTTGACGTCCAGCCCCCGGGAGAGCCCCAGCTCGACGTAGCCGAAGCCGTCGGCGAGGGTGTACGCCAGCTCCTGCGCGGCGGTCGAGCCGGCCTCGCGGATGTGGTAGCCGGAGACCGAGAGCGGCTTGTAGCGCGGGATCTCCCGGGCGCAGTACTCCATCAGGTCGCCGATCAGGCGCAGGTGCGGCTCCGGGTCGAAGAGCCACTCCTTCTGCGCGATGTACTCCTTGAAGATGTCCGTCTGCAACGTGCCGTCCAGCTTGGACGGGTCGGCGCCCTGCCGCTCGGCGGCCACCAGGTACATGCAGAACACCGGCACGGCCGGCCCGGAGATCGTCATCGACGTGGTGACCCCGGCCAGGTCGATGCCGTCGAAGAGCGCCTCCATGTCCGCGGCGGTGTCGATGGCGACGCCGCAGTGGCCCACCTCGCCGAGCGCCTGCGGGTCGTCGGAGTCCCGGCCCATCAGCGTGGGCATGTCGAACGCGACGGAGAGGCCCCCGCCGCCGGCGCCCAGGATCATCTTGTAGCGCTCGTTGGTCTGCTGGGCGTTGCCGAAGCCGGCGAACTGCCGGATCGTCCAGGTCCGCCCGCGGTAGCCGGTCGGGTAGAGGCCCCGGGTGTACGGGTACTCGCCCGGCCAGCCGATCCGCTCGAAGCCCGGGTAGGCGACTCCCTCCGGCGGCCCGTAGACCGGGTCGACGGGCATCCCGGAGAGCGTGGTGAAGTCGGCGTCCCGCTTGCGCGCGGCGTCGTAGCGGGCCTGCCAGCGTGCCCGTCCGGCAGCGATCTCGTCGGCGTTCATCCGCAGGGCTCCTCCTCGAGTCCTCGACTGCACTGCGAGTGTAGAGCCCAGACCTGAACGATCGCTAAGTAAGTTCGTACCGGCAGGTAACCTGAGCGGCCGGGCGCCTCAGGCGACGGGGGCGGCGGGACCGCCCAGGGCCACGTCGTCGACCCTGATGTTGACCTCGTCGACCCGCAGCCCGTACGCCTCGACCGCCCCGGCGACCTGCGCCCGGACCTCGGCGGTCACCTGCGGCACCGCGTGACCGGCCTCGATCACGATGACCAGGTTCACCACCGCCGCGCCGTTCGTGACGTGCGCCGAGCAGCCGCGCCGGGCGTCGCCGACCTGGTCGAGCCCGACCTTGTCGAGCACGGCGTTGAAGAACCGGGCCACGTCCCCGCCCAGCTCGACCACCCCGGGCACCGACCGCGCGGCGGCGACCGCGATCTTCTCCACCACCTCGTCGGAGACGAGCGTCGTCCCGCCCGCCGCCGCGCCCGGCGTCACCGACAGCTCCTGCGTCGCCTCGTCGCCCATCGTCCCCCCACTCCGCGCACCGCCCCACGCCGACCGTGCAGCGGTGCGAGCGTACTAGTTCGCAGGAGCCCTCAGGAGCCGAGTTGGGCGAGCAGCTCGTCGGCCGCCGCGTACGGGTCGAGGGCGCCCTCGGCCACCTTCGCGGCGAGCGCCGGCAGCTCCGTACCGTCGCGCAGGGAACCGATCCGGGCGCGGAGCACGCCCAGCGCGATCGCCTCGATCTCGGCGGCGGCCCGCGCCTCCTGGCGGCGGCGCAGCTCGTCGTGCTTGACCAGCCAGCCACGGTGCTTGTCGATGGCGGCGGCGATGTCGTCGATCCCCTCGCCCCGCGCGGCGATCGCGCGCACCACCTGCGGCCGCCACTCGCCCGGCCCGCGCTCGCCCAGGGCGATCATGCCCTGGATGTCGCGCACCGTGGCGTCGGCGCCGTCCCGGTCGGCCTTGTTGACCACGAAGACGTCGGCGATCTCCAGGATGCCGGCCTTGACCGCCTGGATCGCGTCACCCATGCCCGGGGCGAGCAGCACCAGCGTGGTGTCCGCCAGCGAGGCGACCTCCACCTCGGCCTGCCCGACGCCCACCGTCTCCACCAGCACCACGTCGCAGCCGGCGCCCTCCAGCACCCGCACCGCCTGCGGCGTGGCCGCCGACAGCCCGCCGAGGTGGCCCCGGCTGGACATCGACCGGATGTAGACGCCCGGATCGGTGGCGTGGTCCTGCATCCGGACCCGGTCGCCGAGGATGGCCCCACCCGTGAACGGGCTGGACGGGTCGATGGCCAGCACGCCCACCCGGTGACCGCGGGCGCGCAGCGCCCGGACCAGCTCGTTGGTGGTGGTCGACTTGCCCACCCCGGGCGAGCCGGTCAACCCGACCACCTGGGCCTGACCGGCGTACGGCGCGAGCGCCGCCGCGATCCGCGGCAGCGTCCCGTCGCCCGACTCGACCAGGGTGATCAGCCGGGCCACCGCGCGCGGATCGCCCGCGCGGGCCCGCTCGACCAGCATCGGCACGTCCCGGCTGCGGCGCACCGGGGGTGCGCCCGCCGCCGGGACGTCGTCGACGATCTCACTCACTGTGCTGCCTCTACGGGATCGGCCGGACCGCGGTCAGTGACCACTCTCGCCGGGGGCCGGGACGTGGATGATCAGGGCGTCGCCCTGGCCGCCGCCGCCGCAGAGCGCCGCCGCGCCCGTGCCGCCGCCCCGGCGCTTGAGCTCCAGCGCGAGGGTGAGCACCAGCCGGGCGCCGGACATGCCGATCGGGTGGCCCAGCGCGATCGCCCCGCCGTTGACGTTGACCTTGTCCGGGCTGATCCCGAGGTCACGGGTGGACTGGATGCCGACCTGGGCGAACGCCTCGTTGATCTCGATGAGGTCCAGGTCCTCGATGCCCAGCCCGCCCTTCTTGAGCGCGTGCTGGATCGCGTTGGACGGCTGCGAGTGCAGGGAGTTGTCCGGGCCCGCGACGTTGCCGTGCGCGCCGATCTCGGCCAGCCAGGTCAGCCCCAGCTCCTTGGCCTTGGCCTTGCTCATGACGACCACTGCGGCGGCGCCGTCGGAGATCGGCGAGGAGCTGCCGGCCGTGATCGTGCCGTCCTTGGCGAACGCCGGGCGCAGCTTCGCCAGCGACTCGACGGTGGTGTCCGGGCGGATGCCCTCGTCCTCGCTGATCACCAGGGGGTCGCCCTTGCGCTGCGGGATGACCACCGGGGTGATCTCCTCGGCGAAGTGACCGTTCTTCTGCGCGGCGGCGGCCCGCTGGTGGCTGGCCGCGGCGAACGCGTCCTGCTCCTCGCGGGTGATGCCGTGCCGTGCGTTGTGCCGCTCGGTGGACTCCCCCATCGCGCAGCTGTCCCAGGCGTCGGTGAGCCCGTCGAGCGCCATGTGGTCCTTGACCACCACGTCGCCGTACTTGTAGCCGCCGCGCTGGCCGAGCAGCAGGTGCGGGGCGTTGGTCATGGACTCCATGCCGCCGGCGACGACGATGTCGAACTCGCCCGCGCGGATCAGCTGGTCGGCCAGGGCGATCGCGTCCAGGCCGGAGAGGCAGACCTTGTTGACGGTCAGCGCCGGCACGGACATCGGGATGCCGGCCTCGACCGCCGCCTGGCGGGCCGGGATCTGCCCGGCGCCGGCCTGGAGCACCTGTCCCATGATCACGTACTGGACCTGCTCGGGGGCGACGCCGGCCCGCTCGAGCGCCGCCTTGATCGCGACGCCGCCGAGTTTGGTCGCGGGGAGGTCCTTGAGGTTGCCCAGCAGGCGCCCCATCGGGGTCCGCGCGCCGCTGACGATCACCGAAGCCATGCCTGCCTCCGAGGGGGTGCCGACCTGTACGCCTTAACGATTGTTCGGTCAGACTAGCGCCATGGCTGAGAACTCCCCCGTCGAGACCGCTGCCGACTATGTCACAGACATCGGCCTGCGCCGCATCGACCACGTCGGGGTCGCCGTCGCCGACCTGGACGCCGCGATCGACTTCTACCAGCGCACCTTCGGGATGCGCTGCGTGCACATCGAGGTGAACACCGCGCAGGGCGTCCGCGAGGCGATGCTGGCCGTAGGCCCGGACGCCGAGGGCGGTTGCGTGCAACTGCTCGCCCCACTGACCCCGGAGTCGACCATCGCCAAGTTCCTCGACAAGAAGGGCCCCGGCGTGCAGCAGGTGGCGTACACGGTGGCGGACATCGACGTCGCCTGCGCGAAGCTGCGCGAGCGGGGCGTGAAGCTGCTCTACGACACCCCGAAGCGCGGCACCGCCAACTCGCGGGTCAACTTCGTCCACCCGAAGGACGCCGGCGGGGTGCTGGTCGAGCTCGTCGAGCCCGCCGCCGCGCACTGAACCCCACCGCCGGCCCCCGCCACCTGCGCGGGGGCTGGCGGGTACTCCGCCCGCCGAGCGCGCCGCTGCGTGGTTCGACGGCCGCCCGGACACCTCCACGCATCGGCCAATGCAGTTTTTCACAGAGGACTTCCGGCTCAACCTACCGTTCAGTAACGTCCCGCCCCACAGGAGCGCGGCCGGTCCCGGATGTGTCGGATGCCGACATGGCGGGCGGGGCGCACCGACGCCGACGATGGCAGCACCTGGGCCCGCGTGGGCGGGGTGCGGACGAACGGGAGGTCGACGTGCAGGACATCCTCGAAGCGATCATGGCGGCGGAGGGATCCGACCAACCGGAGCGGGAACTCGCCGGGATCGCCGGCCTGCCGGTACCCGAGACGTACCGCGGCGTGGTGGTGCGCGCCGACGAGACCCGGATGTTCGACGGCCTGGCCACCCGGGACAAGGACCCGCGCAAGGCGCTGCACGTGCAGGAGGTGCCGACGCCGCAGCTGGGACCGGGCGAGGCGCTGGTCGCGGTCATGGCCAGCGCGATCAACTACAACACGGTCTGGACCAGCATCTTCGAGCCGCTGTCGACCTTCAAGTTCCTCCAGCGCTACGGACGGCTGTCGGAGCTGACCCGCCGCCACGACCTGCCGTACCACGTCGTGGGCTCGGACGCGGCCGGCGTGGTGCTGCGCACCGGGCCCGGCGTGACCCGGTGGAAGGCCGGCGACGAGGTCGTCGCGCACTGCCTCTCGGTGGAGCTGGAGGACGCGGCCGGGCACGACGACACCATGCTGGATCCGCAGCAGCGGATCTGGGGCTTCGAGACCAACTTCGGCGGCCTGGCCGAGCTGTGCGTGGTCAAGGCCAACCAGCTGATGCCCAAGCCGCGCCACCTGAGCTGGGAGGAGGCGGCCAGCCCCGGGCTGGTCAACTCGACCGCGTACCGGCAGCTGGTGTCGCACCACGGGGCGAACATGAAGCAGGGCGACGTGGTGCTGATCTGGGGCGCCTCCGGCGGCCTGGGCGGCTACGCCACCCAGATGGCGCTCAACGGCGGGGCGATCCCGGTCTGCGTGGTCTCCTCGCCGGACAAGGCGGAGCTGTGCCGGAAGATGGGTGCCGAGCTGGTCATCGACCGGGCCGCCGAGGGATTCCGGTTCTGGAAGGACGAGCAGACCCAGGACCAGGACGAGTGGCGGCGCTTCGGCGAGCGGATCCGGGAGCTGACCGGCGGCGAGGACCCGGACATCGTCTTCGAGCACCCGGGCCGGGAGACCTTCGGCGCGAGCGTCTACGTGGCCAAGCGCGGCGGCACCATCGTCACCTGCGCCTCCACCAGCGGTTTCCAGCACCAGTACGACAACCGCTACCTCTGGATGCACCTCAAGCGCATCGTCGGCAGCCACTTCGCCAACTACCGCGAGGCGTGGGAGGCCAACCGGCTGGTGGCGCTGGGCAGGATCCACCCGACCGTGTCGAGGACCTACGCGCTGGAGCAGACCGGCCAGGCCGCGTACGAGGTGCACCGCAACGCGCACCAGGGCAAGGTCGGCGTCCGCTGCCTCGCCCCGTCGGACGGCCTCGGCGTACGCGACCGCGAGCTGCGCTCCCGGCACGAGGATGCGATCAACCGGTTCCGCGGCCACTGACCCGGCGGATGAGGCGCCGTCGACCATTGCGGTGAACGGCGATTGCCTTTCCGCCGGGGGCGCCGGACGCTCATTCGAGTGATCCGGACCATGACGCGACAAAGGGCCGCGGGGCGCTCCCGCGGCCCTTTTCCGATGTCACGCTCCGTGCGTCCGACCCGCCCGGGACCTGCCAAGATCGGCGATCTGTCCGGCCATCCGCGGACCCGTAGTTGACCATGTAAAGAGGACACGAAAGCTCGGCACCGCTCTTGCGAAGCACCCTGGGGGGTCTGCGAGTATGTCCCAATGCCCCAGCAGTCCTCCCCTCTTGCGTTCTTCGATAACGCGAACTCGCAGCCCGATTTCACCGTCGGCCTGCGCGGCTACAACACCCACCAGGTCGATGACTTCATCGGCCGGATGACGGCCGCGCTGACCCAGTCCGAGCAGGCCCGCGCCGAGGCCGAGCAGCGGATGAACGACGCCCAGCGCCGGCTCCGCCAGGCCGAGCAGCGCATGAGCGCGCTGGAGCAGAAGCTCGCCGACACCAACAAGCAGCTCGAGGAGAACAGCCGGCCCACCCTCTCCGGCCTCGGCACCCGCGTCGAGCAGATCCTCCGGCTGGCCGAGGAGCAGGCCAACGACCACCGCAACGAGGCCAAGCGGGAATCGGAGGGCATCCTCTCCGCCGCCCGCCTCGAGGCGCGCGAGATCACCGACAAGGCGCGCGCCGAGGCGGCGGCCATGAAGGCCAACGCCGAGCGGGAGGCGGGCAGCGTCCGCACCGCCGCCGAGCGCGAGGCCGCCGAGGTCCGCGTCCAGGCCCGGCGTGAGGCCGACACGCTGCGCGCCGACGCCGACCGGGAGACCAAGCAGCTGCGCACGGTCACCGCCCACGAGGTCGCCGAGCTGAAGTCCACCGTCGAGCGTGAGGTCGCCACCCTGCGGGCCACCGCCGAGCGGGAGATCACCCAGCAGCGGGCGAAGGCCGCCCGCGAGGCCGAGGAGAAGCGCGCCGAGGCGACCAAGCTGCTCACCGACGCCCGCGACAAGCGCGACAAGGACCTCCAGGCCCTGGAGCTCCAGCTCGCCGAGCGCCGGGAGAAGGCCGAGCGCGAGGAGTCCGAGCGGCACGCCGCGCAGGTCGCCCAGACCCAGAAGCTGGTCGGCGAGGCCGAGCAGCGGGCCCACGCCGCGCAGGAGCGGGCCAAGGAGATCGAGCAGCGCGCCGAGGCCCGCCGGGTCGAGTCGGAGCGCACCGCCAACGAGACCGTCGACAAGGCCAAGGCGCTGGCGGACAAGACGCTCACCGAGGCGAAGGCCGAGGCCAACCGCCTGCTCACCGAGGCGCGCACCGAGGCCGAGCTGACCACCCAGGCGGCCCGCCGCGAGGTCGAGGACCTCACCCGGCAGAAGGACGCCGTCACCTCGCAGCTCGGCCAGATGCTCTCCGGCCTCGCCGGCATCGTGCCGGGCGTGCCCGCCTCGCCCCCGGCCGCGCAGGCCAAGCCGGAGGCGAAGAAGGCCGACGGCGCAGACGAGCGGATGACCGCGGAGACGTCCCACTGACCCACCCGATCGGGGCATGATCCGCGGCGCGGGGTGACACCGGGTGACCGGTGCGCCCCGCGCCGTATGCGTTTGCCCGCCTCGCGAATTGCCCGGGCGTGTCGGCAGTGAAGTAGGTCCTATCCGGGGCGTCCGTATCGCCCCAGCCGGACTGGTCGCGTGTGAGGATGGGGGCATGTCGCACGGCGAGGAACTGTTCGCTCTCGGCGGGGACGTGACCACGGAGCCCAGCTTCGAGTCCGCTCTGCGGGGGTACGAGAAACGACAGGTCGACCGGTACGTCGCTCGCGCGGAGCACGAGATCGCGGCCCTGGCGGCCGAGCGGGAACAGGCCTACACACAGATCCACAAGCTGGCCGGCCAGGTCGAGGTGCTCCAGCGGGACCTCGCCCAGGCGCGCAAGTCGTCCGGGGCACTCGAGAGCGTCTCCTACCGGCACCTCGGCCCACGGGTGGAGCAGATCCTCACGCTCGCCGAGGAGCAGGCCGACGCGATCCTGGCTTCCGCCAACGAGGAGATCGAGGCGCGTCGCGCCGCGGCCGAACACATCGTCGAGGAGGCCCGCGAGCAGGCCGCCACCGCCCTCAAGGACTTCGAGATCGCGCTGGCCGCCCGCCGGACGGAAGAGGAACGGCACACCGCGGCGCGCATGGCCGAGGCGGACGCCGCCGTCAGGACGGCCAAGGAAGAGGCCGCCCGGCTCCGCAAGGCCGCCCAGGAGGCGCTGGCGAAGGCCCAGCAGGAGGCCACCCAGCTGCGGGACACGGCCAAGGAGATCCACCACCGGGCCCAGCAGGAGGCGACCAAGCTGCGCGAGGCCGCCAAGGAGGTGCACGCCAAGGCCCAGCAGGAGGCCACCCAGCTGCGCGAGGCCGCCAAGGAGGTGCACGCCAAGGCGCAGCAGGAATCCAAGCGCCTGGTCGACCAGGCCACCGAGGCGGGCCGGGCCACCCACGCCAAGGCGCAGCGGGACGCCAAGCAGATCATCGACGACGCCGCCGACGCCGGCCGGGCCGCCCGGGAGAAGGCCCACCAGGAGGCGGAGCGGCTCACCACCCAGGCGGCCGAGACGGCCAAGCGCAACCGCGCCGAGACCGAGGCGTACGTGCAGCGGATGCGCACCGAGACCGAGGCGTACGTGCAGCACGCCCGGGCCCAGACGCAGCAGGAGCTGGGTGCCTGGCGGGCCGGGGTGGAGCAGGAGGTCAACAGCCGGCGCGAGGCCGCGGACCGCGAGGTGACCGAGCGCCGCGCGGCGGCCGAGCAGGAGTTCACCAAGCGCCGCGACGAGCTGGAGAAGCAGTACAAGACCCGCCTCGCCGAGCTGGAGAAGCAGCACACGAGCCGGCACGACGAGCTGGAGTCCGGGTTCGCGGCGCGCCGCGCCACGCTGGAGGCGGAGTACACCGCCCGGAAGAACGAGATCGAGCAGAGTGCCGCCGCCGTCCGCCAGGCCGCCGAGCAGGACGCGCTGACGATGCGCCGGCAGGTTGAGGAGGAGGCCGGGGCGCTGCTCAGCCGGGCCGAGACCGAGGCGGCCGACAAGCGCCGCAAGGCCGACGAGCACGTGGCGACGTCGCGCCGGCAGTTCGAGGAGTACGCGGCCACGACGCAGCAGCACCTGGCCACCACCCAGCAGCACCTCGCCGCCACGCAGCAGGAGGCCGCCGCCGGCCGTCAGCAGCTCGCCCAGGTGATGCTGGAGATCGCCCAGGCCCAGCAGCAGCTGGCCGACCTGCGGCAGGAGACCTGGAAGTCCCGGCAGGAGTCCGACGAGCTCCAGCGACAGGTGGCGGAGCTGCGGTTGGGCCTGCTCACCGCGACCGGCCGGCCGGGAGGGACAGACGGCGCCGCCGCGGTGGCGGGCGGCAAGCCGACGCCGGCCACGGCGAACGGCGGGAAGCCCCGCCCCGACGCGGACGAGGCCCCGGCGGGCACGGGCACGACGGAGAAGTCGGGTGCGGACAAGGTCCCGGCCGGTGCGGGCACGGCGGAGAAGGCCCCGGCCGGTGCGGGCACCCCGGACAAGACCCCGGCGGGTGCGGGCGCGGCGACGGGCTCCGCGGCAGCCGCGGCGCCCTCCGGCGGAAAGCCCGCCGCCGGCAAGGTGGAGCCCGAGGACGCCGGGCAACCGGCCAAGGGCCGGATCGAGCCGGCCGACGCCGGGCAGCCGGCCAACGGCAAGGTCGCCACCGTGACCACCGTCGACGGGGGCACGGCCAGTGCCGGCGTGGACGGGGAGCCGACCGTGGCGGCGGTGCCCGGCGAGGGGGGCCGGGGCGCTACCCCGACGAAGATCACCAGCACCGGCGAGAACGGCAAGCGGCCGGCGAAGCCGACCACCGACGAGCGCAGCGCCAAGCCGAGCAAGGTCGTCGTCGAGAAGGACTGACCGGGAGCAGCCGGTCGGCCAACTGGCCGACCGGCGCCTCCGGACTGCGGGGAGCAGGCGTCTGCCGCCCCGTCACCGCTCGCTGCGCGGTGACGCGGGCCGGACCTGCCGCGCGACGTGCACCAGACGACCGCTCCCCACGTCCGTCCCGGTGGGCAGGTGCGTTTCGCCCGCACGGCCGTGCGGGGCGGACGGGCCGGGGCTGCGGCGTACGCTCCGGTGGAACCATGGCGCCGCGGCGGGAGTCGATCAGGAGGCCCGATGGCACACGACGGACCGGCGGCGTCGAGTGGCGACCGGGAGCCCGGAACCGCCTCCTCCGGAGCGGACGACCCGAACCGGCAGCCGCAGCAGGCCCCCGGGCACGCCGCCCGGCCGGAGCACGCCACCGGGCCCGGGCCGGCCACCGCGCCCGCAAGCGCCACCGGGCAGGCGACGAGGGCGGAGCGGGAGCGGGCCGAGGCTGCTCCCGGGGCGACGGCTGCGGCGGGCGACGAGCCGACGGCGAACGGGTCGAGCCGGTTCGGCACGCCGGGGTTGCCGTTGAAGCACAGCAGCTTCCTGGTCGGCTTCACCGGCGCGGCCGGGGTGCTGCTCGCGTACGCCTTCTATCTGGGCCTGCGCAACGCGGCCGGCATCCTGGTCCTGGTGCTCATCGCGCTCTTCCTCGCCATCGGCCTGCATCCCGCGGTGGTCCGGCTGCGGTCCTGGGGGCTGCCGCACGGGGCCGCCGTGGCGGTGGTCGCGCTGACGGTCGTGCTGCTCCTCTGCGGTGGGGTGTTCGCCCTGGTGCCGCCGATCGTGACGCAGACCGGGCAGTTCATCGACCAGTTGCCGAGCTACCTGGAGGCGTTGCGCCGCAACGAGACGGTCAACGACCTGGTGGAGCGGTACGACCTGATGGAGCGGGTGCAGAGCGCCGCGAACGCCGACACGGTCGGTCAGGCCCTCGGCGGGGTGCTCGGCGGCGCCCAGCTGGTCTTCGGCACGGTCTTCCGGGGGCTGACCGTGCTGGTGCTGACCATCTACTTCCTGGCCTACTTCGACCGGCTCCGCGACCTCGGCTACTCGCTGGTGCCCCGCTCGCGCCGGGAGCGGGTGCGGCTGATCGGGGACGAGATCCTGACCAAGGTGGGCGCGTACATGGTCGGCGCGCTCAGCATCGCGGTGCTGGCCGGGGCGTCCACGTACGTCTTCGCGCTGATCGTCGGGCTGCCGTACCCGTTCGCGCTGGCCGTGGTGGTCGCGGTGACGGACCTGATCCCGCAGATCGGCGCGACCCTGGGCGCGGTGATCGTCAGCCTGGTCGGGTTCGCCACGGACCTGCCGGTCGGCGTCGCCTGCGCGGTGTTCTTCCTGATCTACCAGCAGGTGGAGAACTACCTGATCTATCCCAAGATCATGCGCCGGTCGGTGTCGGTCAACGAGGTCGCCGCCCTGGTGGCCGCCCTGCTCGGGGTCTCCCTGCTGGGGGTCGTGGGCGCGCTGATCGCGATCCCGGCGGTGGCCGCGCTCCAGCTCATCCTGCGGGAGGTGGTCCTGCCCCGGCAGGACTCCCGCTGACCCCGGCCGGCCCGGCCCGCGACGCCGGTCGACGACGGGAGCACGGCCGGCGGAGCGCGGATCAGCCGGCCTGGCCGGCGGACGGGCCCGGCACCGGGCGGTCCGCGAAGGAGGCCACCGTGCGGTCGGCGTACGCGCTGACGTCGCCGGTCTCCATCGGGCCGTCCCAGGTGGTCGGCAGCGGCACGGCGGCGGCCGGGTTGACCCGGCGGACCACCTCGTCCAGCACGGTCTCGGCGTCACCGACCCAGAGGTGCTTCGCGCCGGGCACCCCGATCACCTCGGCCTGCGGCACCGCCGCGAAGCGCTCCCGCGCCTCGTCGGGGCGCACGTGGTCGTCGAACTCGGGCACCACCGCGGTCAGGGGCTTGCCGGACGCGGCCCACTGGTCGAGGTCCGCCGGGGTGGAGTAGCGCAGCGGCGGGGAGAGCAGGATCGCGCCGGTGACCGCCGGGTCGCAGCCGTACTTCAGGATCAGGTCGGTGCCGAACGACCAGCCGAGCAGCCAGATCTCCGGCAGCTCGTGGAACTCGGCGTACTCGATGGCGGCGGCGACGTCGAAGCGCTCGCCGACCGCGTTGTCGAAGGCCCCCTCGCTGGTGCCGCGCAGGCTGCTGGTCCCCCGGGTGTTGAAGCGCAGCACCGCCAGGTCGGCCAGGGCCGGCAGCCGCCACGCCGCCTTGCGGAGCACGTGGCTGTCCATCATCCCGCCGTGCGTCGGCAGCGGGTGCAGGCAGACGAGGGTGCCCACCGGCTCACGGTCCAGCGGCCGGGCCAGCTCGCCGACCAGCCGCAGACCGTCCGCGGTGTGCAGCTCGATGTCCTCGCGGTGCCCGGGCAGGATGGAGGACGCGCGAATCGGTGTGCTCACCCGTCCAGTCTCGCGGGTGCGGCCGGGAACCGCCGGGCGGGGCGGAAACAGCGTGATCCAGATCGCTCAGCCGTACCGGGGAGCACCACGGCCACGCTGGACGGCCGGCCCGCGCCGGTCCCGGGCCCGCCAGCACCCGCTGTGCCAGTGCCGCCGGTCGGTCAGGTCGCCCCGCCCGTCCGCCGGCCACGCCACCAGGTGCGCCACCCCGGGCCGGATCTCCTGGTCGCAGCCCGGACAGCGGTACGTCTTGGTGGAGGCGCCGCCGCTGATCCCGCGTACCTGCCAGTCGCCGTCGCGCCACTGCTGCACCGAGGCGACGCCCTGGCGGACCCGGTCGGAGTCGAGGTGCGCGGCGTCATCGCGGCGGGGTCGGTTGCGACGGGGGCTCACGCTTGCCAAGCGTACGGCCCGACGGCGGGGCCGACCCGGGGCGGGCGACCCGGCCCCGCCCGCCGGTCAGTCCCAGGTCCCCGGGTCGGCGGGGTCGACGGCCACCTGCGCACCACCCAGCACGACGGCCGCGTCCGCCTCGGTGAAGCCGTGACTCGGCCAACCGAACCGGGCCGTCAGGTGCGCCTTCGGGAAGCCGAGCAGCTCCAGTTGGTCCCCCTTCGGGTAGAGGTAGGCCGCCCGGCCGCCGATCGTCCGATTTCCCTCGGCGCGGCTGCCGGCCATCTCGCTGTAGTACTCGAACCGCACCTGCATCCAGCGCTCTCCGGGTCGGTTGACACGCAGCAGGACGTCGAGTGAGTCCGGGAAGCCGATCGCGTTCACCTCACAGCCGGCGAGCCAGGCGTCGGGCGGCAGCACGCCCAGCCGCAGCGGGGACGCGCACCGGTGCACCGCGTCGAGTCGCAGCGCCGACCGCGCTGTACGCAGCACCGAGTCGTCGTCGGCCACGGTGTACACCCGGGCGTAGAGCCCGGGGACCGGCTGCCAGCGCAGGAACCACCCGGGCTGCGCGCCGGGCCCGGGCGAGGGCACCCGCCGCACCTGGCCGTCGAAGGCGTCGGCGCCCGCCGGCGCGTCCGGATAGGTCATCCCCTCGTGGCGCAGCTCCTCCACCGCGGCGGCGGTCCGGGCGAGGTCGAACGCGACCTGTCGGCCACCGCCGAAGTCGAGGCGGGCGCCTTCCGCCCCGGCGACGGACTGCCAGGTGAGCCAGCGGGCCCGCGCCGGGTCGACGGTGAAGTGCAGCAGGTGCGGGTCGCTGCCGACCAGGTCGGGCCGGGCGGCGGCGCCGGGCACCCCGTGCACCGGTGCCGGTGCGGCGACGGTGACCGCCGGCCCGGCGCCCGGCCACCGTGCTCCGGGCGCCGGCCCGAGAGCGCCGACAGCGGCGAACCCGAGCAGGGCCACCACCGCGAGCGCGCCGCCTGCGCCGATCCGGCGGCGACGGCGACGGGCCCGCCCCCGGGCCAGCGCCCGCGCGGTCAGCCGGTCGGTGTCGACCGTTCCCTCGGCACGCTCGCGCAGCGCCCGTACGATCTGCTGGTCGAGGTCGGTCACGGTCGGCTCCCGTTGGTCGTCGGGACGCCGCAGCGCTCCCGGAGGTGGGTGAGCGCCCGCATGGCATGGGTGCGGACGGTGACCGGCGAGCAGCCGAGGACCTGGGCGATGGTCGCGTCGTCGAGGTCCTCGTAGTAGCGCAGCACGAGCACCGCCCGCTGGCGGCCCGGCAGCGCGAGGATGAGCCGCCACATCGCGTCCCGGTCGGCCGTCTCGCCGCCCAGGTCGCCGTGCTGCGGTCGTTCCGCGAAGTCGGCGGTGGCCAGTTCCCGGTTCGCGCGCCGGCGCCACCAGGAGTTGTTGGCGTTGACCAGCATCCGGCGCACGTACACGTCCGGCCGGTCCACCCGCGCGATCCGCCGCCAGTGCACGTACGCGCGGGCCAGGACGTCCTGGGTGAGGTCCTCGGCCCGGTGCTCGTCCCCGGTCAGCAGCCGGGCCAGCCGGATCAGGGCGGGGCCCCGGGTGCTGACGTACTCCTCGAAGGTCACACCATCCAGACGCCGTCACCGGCCCGCGGTGTTGACCCGCTCAGCGACGGGTGTGGTCGCGGAAGCCGCGGCCGCTCTTGCGGCCCAGATAGCCGGCCGTGACCAGGTGCTCCAGCAGCGGCGCGGGCGCGAAGCCCGGCTCGCGCAGCTCCAGGTAGAGCTCCCGCTGGATGGCCAGCGAGACGTCCAGGCCGACCACGTCGAGCAGCTCGAACGGGCCCATCGGGTAGCCGCAGCCCAGCTTCATCGCGTGGTCGATGTCGTCGGCGGTGGAGTAGCTCGCCTCCAGCATCTTCACCGCGTCGTTGAGGTACGGGAAGAGCAGCGCGTTGACGATGAAGCCGGACCGGTCACCGCAGACCACGCCCGTCTTGCCCAGCGCGGCGCAGACCGCGCGGGCGGTGGCGGTGGTCTCCGCCGAGGTGCGGATGGTCTCCACGATCTCGACCAGCGGCATGAGCGGAGCCGGGTTGAAGAAGTGCAGCCCGACCACGTCGGCGGGCCGCTGGGTGGCCATCGCGACGTCGATCACCGGCAGCGAGGAGGTGGTGGTGGCGAACACGACGCCCGGCTTGCAGATCTCGTCGAGGCTGGCGAAGAGGGCCTTCTTGACGCTCAGCTCCTCGACCACGGCCTCGACGACGAGGTCGACGTCGGCGAGGTGGTCCAGGGTGGCCGACCAGTTGATCCGGCCGAGCGCGGCGTCCCGGTCGGCCTCGCTGAGCTTGCCGCGCACCACGCCCTTGTTGAGCGAGGTCTTGACCGCCTCGAAGACCTTGGCGGACTTCTCCGCGCCCCGGGTCACCGAGACGACCTCGTAGCCGGCCTTCGCGAAGACCTCGATGATGCCGGTGGCCATCGTCCCGGAGCCGACGACGCCGACCTTCGCGAGGGCGCGGTCGCCGTCGGCGAGCGCGGCCTCCGTCGCCACCGGCGTCTGCTCGTCGGGTACGACGACCGGGGAGCCCGGCCGCTCGTAGGTGTAGAAGCCCCGGCCGGACTTGCGCCCGAGGAGCCCGGCGGTGACCATCTGCTTGATCAGCGGCACCGGGGCGTGCCGGCGGTCCCGCCCGCCGCGCCGGTACATGGTGTCGAGGATCTCGTACGCGGTGTCCAGGCCGATCAGGTCCATCAGCGCCAGCGGGCCCATCGGCAGGCCGCAGCCGAGCTTCATGGCCGCGTCGATGTCCTCGCGGGTGGCGTAGTGCGACTCGAACATCCCGACGGCGTGGTTGAGGTAGCCGAAGAGCAGCGCGTTGGCGATGAAGCCGGCCCGGTCGCTGATGGTGACGTCGACCTTGCCGAGCCGCTTGCAGAGCGCCTCCACGTCGGCGACCACGTCGGTGGAGGTGACCACCGTCCGGACCACCTCGACCAGCTTCATCACCGGGGCCGGGTTGAAGAAGTGGATACCGATCACCTGGTTGGGCCGGCTGGTGGCGACGGAGATCTCGGTGACGCTCAGCGACGAGGTGTTGGTGGCCAGGATCGCCCCGGGCTTGCAGACCCGGTCCAGCTCGGCGAAGATCCGCTGCTTCAGGTCCAGGTGCTCGGGCACCGCCTCGATGACCAGGTCCACCGAGTGCAGCGCGTCCAGGCCGACGGCGAACCGCACGCGGCTCAGCAGCGCGTCCCGGTCGGCCTCGGCGAGCTTGCCCTTGGCCACGGCCCGGTCCGTCGACCCGGTGAGGATGGCCCGGCCGCGTTCCAGCGCGTCCTCGGAGACCTCCACCGCGACGACGTCGACCCCGTTACGCGCGAATACCTCGACGATGCCGGCACCCATGGTGCCCAGACCCACAACGCCCACGCTGGTGAAATCGCGCGCCACGACCAGCCTCCTCAAAACTCCGCACGGCCGAGTGAACGACCATTAAGGTTATGCGCGCGAGTCTGCCACGTGACGCTGAGTTGTCGAGGCGCCGTGGGAAAATTCACGAGCCCAGCGGGGCTGCGCGACCGTCCGGGCGGGTGCCGGGCGGACGGCTGCGGGGCCGGTCGTTAGGCCCGGTCGGCCGGCCCGGTCCCGCCGGTGGGCCGGCGTCCGACCGCCCGTCACCCGTCGCGATCAGCCGGCCTCGTCGGTCAGCCTCAGCAGCTCGGCGACGAACTCGGCCGGCCGCTCCAGGTGCGGGCTGTGTCCGCAGCCGGGCAGCAGCACCTCGCGGTACGTCCCGCCGGCCGCCGCGTACCGCTCCAGCACCGCCCGGGTCTGCCCCACCATCGGCTGCGCCGGGCAGGCCGCCGCCCCCGGCCAGCCGGGCAGCACGCCCAGCGAGCCCAGGTGGGCCAGGTCCATCATCGCGGTGTCCGAGACGATCACGTCGGCGTCGCCGTGGATCCAGGTGACGGGCCGCTTGCCGGTCACGGCGACCAGTTCGTCGGCGACCCGGAAGTACGCCGGGGAGAGGGCGTTGAGCACGCCACGCCGTCCCGGTGCGGTGCCGGGCCAGTTCGCCGAGGCCACCGCCGTACCGGGGTAGTTGTCGTCGCCGGTCGCGGTGGAGAGGAGGCTGTCCAGCAGCAGTTCCTCGTCGTCGCCGAGCGAGGCCGGGTCCGCCACGTAGGTGGCCCGCAGCACGGCGCGCGGGCTGGTCTGGCTGTCCATGCCCCGGTCGCCCGCGGCCAGCCGCTTGACGAAGTCCCGGTTGGCGGTGCCGCCGCCGGTGCCGGCGAAGTCGGGGGTGGTCGGCGTCCCCGTCAGGTCCCGGGTGCCGCCGTAGCCGTATGGCGAGACCGGCGCGGCGAGCAGCAGCGCGCCCACCCGGTCGGGATGGTCGACGAGCAGTCGCATGGCCACCCCGCCGCCGAGCGAGTGGCCGACCACCACCGGCCGGACGCCGGGCGCGAAGAGGGACGGCTCGTCGAGCAGCGCGGCGACGTCGTCGGCGAAGTCACCCAGCCCCCGGGTCGCGTCGACCGGGGCGGTGTCGGTCAGCCCGTAGCCGCGCAGGTCGGGCGCGACCACGCGGAGGGTGGCCGGCAGCCGCCGCACCAACGGCTCCCAGAAGGCCGCCGACGAGCAGTTGCCGTGGACGAGCAGTACGGGAACGCCGTCCGACGGCCCGGCCACCCGTACCGCCTGGGTGATTCCGTTCGCCGACACCAGCCGCTGTCCGGTCTCCATCCGGCGGATGCTGCCACGGCCGCGCCGGACGCGTCCATGGGCCGGCCCGCCACCTTCCACCACCGGGAGGTGTGCGCCGACATCCGCCGTCGGCCCCGGTCAGGACGGGGCGGACAGCACCGCCGCAACCGCCACCGGCGGCACCGGTGCGGCCGGGGACGCGATCGGCAACGGCAGGGTCGGCCGGCGGTCCCGGCGCGGCCCGCCGAAGCTGAACCCCACCGGGTCGGTCCGCGCCACGCCCGGGTCGAAGACGCGCAGCTCGGTGCGGCCGAGCCGGATCACGTCCCCGTCGGCCAGCCGCTCCACGCCGGTGATCCGCCGGTCGTTCAGCCAGGTGCCGTTGGTCGAGCCGAGATCCGCCAGGGCCGCCCCCTCGCCCGTCAGCCAGACCTCGGCGTGCCGGCGGCTCAGGTGGGCGTCGTGCACGACGATGTCGGCGGTCGGCGCCCGGCCGATGACCTGCCGCTGCGGGCCCACCCGGAAGCTCAGCCCCCGCATCGCCCCACCGGCCACCGTCAACAACGGTCTCAGTTCCGGATGTTCCTCCACGGAAGATCAGCCTCCACCCCGCACGGTCACCCCGCGCGTCAGCCTGCCATCACACGGTAGTCGCCCTCCACCGCCGCGTGGTCACCTCCGCGCCCCCGGCCGGACACCTCGCGTTCGGCGGTTCGGCGCGCATCGGCCGAAGAATCATCACAAGTCCGGGCGACGGGCGTCCACCCCGTCCCGGCGTCGCGCGGCCGGTCCGGCGGACGGGACCGGCCGCCGCAGCCCTACCGGCGAGTAATCCCCGGGTCTAGACTTCCGTCATGACGGCTGTGCATGCCCCGGGTACCCCCGTGATCGAGGACGGTCGGCTGATCTCGACGAGCCCGGCCACCGGGGCGGAGGCCGGACGCCTGCCGGTCGCCACCGCCGAGGACGTCGGACGGGCCGTCGACCGGGCCCGCGCGGCCGGCGAGTGGTGGGCCGGGCTCGGCTTCGACGGGCGCCGGGCGCGGCTGCTGCGCTGGCGCGGCCTCCTCGCCCGGCGGATCGAGGAGATCGCCGAGCTGATGCACGCCGAGGGCGGCAAGCCGGTCGCCGACGCCGTCGTCGAGGTCGCCTCCGCCGTCGAGCACGTCGACTGGGCGGCCCGCAACGCCCACCGGGTGCTGGGCCCCCGCCGGGTCCGCTCGCGGCTCGTCCTGGCCGAGTTCTCCGCCCACCTCGAATACCAGCCGTACGGCGTCGTCGGCGTGATCGGCCCGTGGAACTACCCCGTCTTCACCCCGATCGGCTCCGCCGCGTACGCGCTGGCGGCGGGGAACGCGGTGGTGCTGAAGCCCAGCGAGTACACCCCCGCCGTCGGGCAGTGGCTGGTCGACACGTTCGCCGAGGTGGTGCCGGAGCGGCCGGTGTTCACCGCCGTGCACGGGCTCGGCGACGTCGGGGCGGCGCTCTGCCGCTCCGGAGTGGACAAGGTGGCCTTCACCGGCTCGTCGGCCACCGCCCGGAAGGTGATGGCAGCCTGCGCCGAGTCGCTGACGCCGGTGCTGCTGGAGGCGGGCGGCAAGGACGCGATGATCGTCGACGCCGACGCCGACCTGGACGCCGCCGCCGAGGCGTGCGTCTGGGGCGCGCTGACCAACGCCGGCCAGACCTGCATCGGCATCGAGCGCGTCTACGCGGTCGAGCCGGTCTTCGACGCCTTCGTCGGCAAGGTGGTCGAACGGGCCGGCCGGTTGACCGTCGGCCCGGACGACGCGGACATCGGGCCGATCACCATGCCGAGCCAGATCGACGTGATCCGCCGGCACATCGACGACGCGCTGTCCCGGGGCGGCCGGGCGGTGCTCGGTGGCGCCGACGCGGTGCAGCCGCCGTACGTGCGGCCGACCGTGCTGGTGGACGTCCCGGAGGACTCCGCCGCCGTACGCGAGGAGACGTTCGGTCCGACCCTGACCATCAACCGGGTCCGCGACGCCGACGAGGCCGTCGCCCGCGCCAACGCCCTGTCGTACGGCCTGGGGGGCTCGGTCTTCGGCCGGCGGCACGCGGTGGCGATCGCCCGGCGGCTGCGCTCGGGCATGGCGTCGGTGAACTCGGCGCTGACCTTCGCCGGGATGTCCACGCTGCCGTTCGGCGGCGTCGGCGACTCCGGCTTCGGGCGCATCCACGGCGAGGACGGGCTGCGCGAGTTCAGCCGCGCCAAGGCCATCACCCGGCGACGGGCCCGGTCGCTGCTGCCCTCGACGACCTTCGATCGGACCCCGGCCGACGTCGCCCGGCTCGTGAAGGCCATCAAGGTCATGTACGGCCGGTGACTGTCGGATAACCGATCATGAACATCCTCGCGTGTGTCCAACGTGATGGGAGCGGTACATTGCGTTAAATGCGCCCCCATCGATTGCGCTTCCACCTCGTCGACAGTGACCGGTCGTGGAGTGCCCGGCAGCGGCGTCGCCGCGCCGACTGGCTGGCCCAGACCTTCCCTGACCTGGAGAAGATGCACGTCATCGACCTGGGCGGCCGGCTCGGCACCTGGACCCGCGCCGACGTGCGGCCGGCGCACGTGCACGTGGTCAACCTGGAGCGGCCGCCCGCGGACGTCCCGGAGTGGGCGGAGGTCGACCGGGCCGACGCCTGCGACCTGCCGGCCCGGATCACCTCGCGCCGCTACGACCTGGTCTTCTCCAACTCCGTGCTGGAGCACGTCGGCGGGCACGAGCGGCGGCTGCGCTTCGCCGACGCCGTGCGCGGTCTCGGCGACCGGCACTGGGTGCAGACGCCCTACCGCTACTTCCCCATCGAGCCGCACTGGATCGCGCCGGGGATGCAGTTCCTCCCCGTGCGGCTGCGCACCGCGCTCGCCCGCCGCTGGCCGCTCGGACACAAGCCGACCAGCACCCACGAGGCCGCCATCCACCAGGTGCTCTGGACGGAGCTGCTCGACCGCTCCCAGATGCGGCACTACTTCCCCGGCTCGCGGATCCTCGTCGAGCGGTTGGCCGGCCTGCCCAAGTCGCTGATCGCCGTCCGCGCGGACGGGCCCCCGTCCCCGCCCCGATGACGCCCCGGCGGCGGCTTCGGAGTCGCCCCCGCCCGACAGCCCCCGGGCGGGCGGACCGTCAGAACAGGGTGAGCTCGTCGCGCTCGATGCCGCGCAGCTTGTCGTAGTTCACGACCACGCAGCGGATGCCCCGGTCCGTGGCGAGCACCCGGGCCTGCGGCTTGATCTCCTGCGCGGCGAAGACCCCGGCGACCGGGGCGAGCAGCGGGTCGCGGTTGAGCAGTTCCAGGTACCGGGTCAGCTGCTCCACGCCGTCGATCTCGCCCCGGCGCTTCACCTCGACGGCGACGGTGCCGGACGCGGCGTCGCGGCAGAGCAGGTCGACCGGGCCGATGGCCGTCATGTACTCCCGGCGGATCAGCGTGAACCCCTCACCGAGGGTCTCCGGGTTGGCCGCCAGCAGCTCCTGGAGGTGCGCCTCCACGCCGTCCTTGCGCAGGCCCGGATCGACCCCCAGCTCGTACGAGGTGTCCTGGAAGATCTCCTCCAGGGTGATCCGCAGCTCCTCGCCCGCCTTGTTGACGACCCGCCAGACGCCGGGGGCCTCCTCCAACCGGCAGGGCGGGCTCATCCAGTTCAACGGCTTGTACGCCCGGTCGTCGGCGTGGATCGACACCGACCCGTCCGCCTTCACCATGAGCAACCGGGTGGCCGGCGGCAGGTGGGCCGAGAGCCGTCCGACGTAGTCCACCGAGCACTTCGCAATGACCAACCGCACCCGACGAGGGTAGCCGAGACCCCGGCCCGCGCCACCGAGCGGCACTGGCGTGCCGGTGCGATGCTGAGACGGTGCTCGAAGTTCTCACCGGTACAGGTCTCGCCGCCTCGGCGGGGCTGAACGCATACATCCCCCTGCTCACCATGGGCCTCCTGGCCCGCTACACCACCCTGATCGACCTGCCCGGCGGATGGCAGTGGCTGAGCAACGGCTGGGTGATCGCGATCCTGGCGGTGCTGCTGGTCATCGAGGTGGTCGCCGACAAGGTCCCGGTGGTCGACCACGTCAACGACGTCGTGCAGACCGTGGTCCGCCCGACCGCCGGCGGCCTGGCGTTCGGGGCGGGCTCGTCGTCGGAGACGGTGACGGTGAGCGACCCGGGCAGCTTCTTCTCGTCCAGCCAGTGGGTCCCGGTGGTGACCGGGGTGCTGATCGCCCTCGGCGTGCACCTGCTGAAGTCCGCCGCCCGACCGGTCATCAACGCGACCACGGCCGGCGTCGGCGCGCCGGTGGCCAGCACCGCCGAGGACGCCACCAGCGTCGTCATGTCGGTGGTGGCGATCATCCTGCCGGTGCTGGTGCTGGCGTTCCTGCTCGGGCTGGTCGTCTTCTTCTTCTGGTTCCGGCGCCGCCGCTCCGACCGCCGCCGGGAGCGTGAGGCGGCGCGGGCCGCCGGCTTCCGCGTCTGACTGACCGCACCGGACATGCGTCTGGCCGGCACCCCGGGTGGGGTGCCGGCCAGCGGCGTCATTTCCCTGCTGGGTCAGCTGTTCCAGTGTTCGGCGACGAGGTCGGCGGCCTGCTGCTCCCACTGGGCGTAGTGGTCGGGGTATGCCGACACCTGCACGGTCTGGGCGGCCTCGGTCAGCGGCATGTCCTGCCACCCGTCGACCTGCTTGAGGGCCTTGAGGAACGCCGTGGTCGAGTACTCGGGGTCGGTGATCTGCTCGACGGTGCCCCAACCCGAGGTCGGACGCTGCTGGAACAGGCCCTGCGAGTCGTGGTCGTTGCGCTCACCCAGGTGACCCAGGTTCTCCAACTTCGACTCCTGCAACGCGGTCGCGATCGACACCACGGCGGCCCGCTCGTCCATGCCGGCCTTCTTCGTCGCCGCGATGATCGCCTTGACGTTGCCGACCTGCTCGTCGGACAGCTCGATACGCGACTGCGCACCCTGCACACCATGCGGCACCAGCGTGCCCATGTCCGGCTTGTCGGCCTGCACCGCCACCGCCACCGGCATCGACTCCACCGACGGGGTCGCGTGGGCGGTCGCGGGACCGGCGAACACACCACCGGCAAACGCCAGACCAGCAACACCAAGAACGCTCTTACGCAGAATCGTGTTCATCACAGAGGCTCCATTCGGGGGGGGTCGGCACCCACAGCGAAGGGGGATTCGGCTGTGCGGGTGCAAGCACCGTCCGGCGCTCAACAAGCTCAGGGGAGTTCTCCGGCGTCTCGCCGAAGGAAAGACAGCTCGGCCGTGTCGGCCGGGGGGATCAGATTGGCCGTGTCGGCCGGGAGGATCCGGGCTGCTCGCGGGGCGGGGGATGCCCTCACGTCGGCCGGACCATGTGTAACGACCGCCGGCCCGCCATCATTCCGGGCCCCACCATCCGTGCGGCGGCGCGGTCCTGCTCGGTCGTACGCAGGGTGTAACGACCCCGCCCCGGCCACGATTCCGCCCCCACGATGCCCCCGGCCACACCCCCGAACCGGACACCCGCCCCCGATCGGGGATCCCATGACGCCCGCCGCCCGGCGATGCCGCACCCGACACCCATGACGCAACCGGACACCAGACGGCTCGCCGGCTGGACGGTCGGGATCTTGGTACGAAAGGGCCCGTGACGGGGCGGTTTCGTACCAGGAGCCACCGGTGCCGCCGAGCGGCACTCATGATCGGTTGACGCTCCGCCGGGCTCCTCGCTGCCCTGCGCCCGGGCCGACGTCAACGGATCATGGGACGCGCTCGTGAACCCTCGCCCACCATGACCGCACACCCACGCAACCGAGCCGACGCCAACCGACCACCACGACGACCGTGCAACCCACCAGCGGGCACACCGAAACCGCCAGGCGCTGACATCATCTCCCGGTGCACGTGAAGATCCCCCGCATTCCGCTCGTCGCGACCCTCACCGCCGTGGTCGCCGCCGCGGCCCTCCTCGCCGCCCCGACCCCGCCGCGCACGCCGGCCAACGCCGGCATCGTCCGCATCGCGGAAGCGGGCCGGGCCCCGCAGACCCCGACAGCACCGGAGGACTCGGCGCCGGCGTCGACCGCCCCGGAGGCGACGGAGGCGACGGCCCCCGCCGCGCCCCCGGCGACGGTCCCCGGCGCGACCCCGCCCGGGACCAGGCCACCCGTGGTCGACCACGGTCCGCGTACGGGGAACAAGGTGGCGCTCACCTTCGACGCCGACATGACGGACGCGATGCGGTACCAACTGCGCAGCGGCGCGGTGCGGTCGTACGCGAACCTGAAGATCATCGACCTACTGGAACGGGAGCGGGTCCCGGCCACCTTCTTCCTCACCGGCAAGTGGGTGGAGCAGTATCCGGACGTGACCCGCCGACTCGCCGGGAACCCGCGCTTCGAGCTGGCCAACCACACGTACGGGCACCTGGCCTTCACCCCGGACTGCTACGGCCTGCCCCGCATCGCGGAACAGCAGATGACCTCCGACGTGGCCCGGACGTTCGACGTGGTGGCCCCGTACGGGGGGCGGCAGACCCGGTACTTCCGCTTTCCGGGGTTGTGCCACGACCGCAAGGCCCTGGCCGCGCTGGCCCCGCTGGGGGTGACCGTGGTGGACGGCGACGTGGTCAGCGGCGACCCGTTCGCGAAGTCCTGGCGGCCGGTGGTCCGCGCCTCGCTGGCGGGGGTGCGTCCCGGCTCGGTGATCGTCCTGCACGTGACGGAGGCGAACGCGCCGATGACGGACGAGGCGCTGCCGCACATCCTCGCCGGGCTGGCCGAGCGCGGCCTTGAGCCGGCCCCGCTCTCGGAGGTGCTTGGGCTGGACTGAACCCGCCTCGGGGATAGTCACAAAAGCCTAAAATTGGGCAAGACTCTAGAGGAGGTCCCCATGACCGCAGCAGTGGAGATGCCCCGCGTCGAGGAGTGTGTGGTCGCGGCCTGCTCGTACAACGACACCGGCGACTGCCACGCCTTCGCCATCACCATCGGCAGCCCGGACCACGCGCACTGCCACACCTTCGTCGAGATGCCGGCGATCCGTGGCGGGGTGGACGGCATGACCGCGCAGGTCGGCGCCTGCCAGCGCGCGGACTGCCGGCACAACGAGCAGCTGGAGTGCCACGCGCCGGGGATCAGGGTCGGCCCGGACAACGACATGGCCGACTGCATGACCTACGACGAGCGCTGACGGCGCCCGGGGCGCGCCGACGCCGGAGCGCCCCGACCGAGGTCGGAACCGAGAGGAAGGGCCCCTCGTCGACGAGGGTCCGTCCTCTCATCGCAGGCCGTTGGCCTCCCGGACCACGGTGACCAGCTCGTCGATGATCCCGGTCAGGGCGAAGTCCTTCGGCGTGAAGACCCGGGCCACCCCGGCGGCGCGCAGCTGCTCGGCGTCGCCTGCGGGGATGATCCCGCCGACCACCACCGGCAGGTCCGCCCGGCCGGCGGCGCGCAGGCCGGCCAGCACCGCCGGCACCGCGGCCAGGTGGGAGCCGGAGAGCACCGAGAGGCCGACCAGGTCCACGTCCTCCTCCACGGCGGCGGCGACGATCTGCCCGGCGGTCAGCCGGATGCCCTGGTAGACCACCTCGAAGCCGGCGTCACGGGCGCGTACCGCGATCTGCTCCGCGCCGTTGGAGTGCCCGTCGAGGCCGGGCTTGCCGACGAGCAGCCGCAGCCGGCCGCTGCCCAGCTCGCGGGCGGTGACGGCGACCCGCTTCCGGACTGCGGCCAGGGTGGCGTCGCCCCCGGCCCCGGCGGCGCCGGCCAGGCCGGTGGGCGCGCGGTACTCGCCGAAGACCTGGCGCAGCGCGCCGGCCCACTCGCCGGTGGTCACCCCGGCCCGCACGCACTCCAGCGTCGCCGGCATCAGGTTCGTCGTGGTCGCGGCGTCCGCGCGCAGCCGGGCCAGCGCCGCGTCGACCGCCGCGTCGTCCCGACCGGCCCGCCAGCGCCGTACGGAGGCCGTGGCCGCCGCCTCGACGGCCGGGTCGACCTGCTCGACGGACTCGGCGCCGGCGGCCGTCAGTGGCGACGGCTCGGTCTCGGTGAACCGGTTGACGCCGACCACCACGTCGGCGCCGGACTCCATCCGGCGGCGCCGCTCGGCCAGCGAGGCGACCAGCGCACTCTTGAGGTAGCCGGTCTCCACGGCGGCGACCACGCCGCCCATCTCCAGCACCTTCCCCAGCTCGACCCGGGCCCCGGTGACGATCTCGTCGACCAGCGCGGTCATCACGTGCGAGCCGGAGAAGAGGTCCGGGTACTCCAGCAGGTCCGACTCGTACGCGAGCACCTGCTGCATCCGCAGCGACCACTGCTGGTCCCACGGCCGGGGCAGGCCGAGCGCCTCGTTCCAGGCGGGCAGCTGGACGGCGCGGGCCCGGGCGTCCCGGGACAGGGTCACGCCGAGCATCTCCAGCACGATGCGCTGGATGTTGTTCTCCGGCTGCGCCTCCGTCAGGCCCAGCGAGTTGACCTGCACGCCGTAGCGGAACCGCCGCTGCTTCGGGTCCTCCACCCCGTAGCGCTCGCGGGTGATCTCGTCCCAGAGCGCGCCGAAGGCCCGCATCTTGGCGATCTCCTCGACGAAGCGCACCCCGGCGTTGACGAAGAAGGAGATCCGCTGCACGACGTCGCCCATCCGCTCGGCGGGCACCTGCCCCGAGTCACGGACCGCGTCGAGCACCGCGACGGCGGTGGAGAGCGCGAAGCCGACCTCCTGCACCGGGGTCGCGCCGGCCTCCTGGAGGTGGTACGAGCAGATGTTCACCGGGTTCCAGCGCGGCATCTCGCGCAGCGCGTACGCGACGACGTCGGCGGTCAGCCGCAGCGACGCCGCCGGCGGGAAGATGTGGGTGCCCCGGGAGAGGTACTCCTTGATGATGTCGTTCTGCGTGGTGCCGGCGCAGCGGGACAGCTGCGCGCCCTGCTCCTCGCCGACCGTGCCGTAGAGGGCGAGCAGCCACATCGCCGGCGCGTTGATGGTCATGGACGTGTTCATGTCGCCCAGCGGGATGCCGTCGAAGAGGGCCCGCATGTCGCCGAGGTGCGCCACCGGGACACCCACCCGGCCCACCTCGCCGGCGGCGAGTTCGTGGTCGGGGTCGTAGCCGGTCTGCGTCGGCAGATCGAAGGCGACCGAGAGCCCGGTCTGCCCCTTCGCCAGGTTGCGGCGGAAGAGCGCGTTCGTCGCGGCGGCCGAGCTGTGCCCGGCGTACGTGCGCATCACCCAGGGGCGGTCGCGCTCGGGCAGCCGGCCGGGGAGAGCCTTCTCGTCCATGGCGGGAGTCTAAGTTACCGTTCAGTCACCAGAGCTGTGGAAAACCACACAGATCCATGGAGCGGAAACCCGGGTGCGAAGCACCCGACATGGGCGCGACCACCACACCCCGGCCGGCCCACCGCGGCGGCCAGGTCGCACACTTGACGCATGCATGACGAGCTGGCGATCTCCGTCCGGGGGCTGCGCAAGGCGTACGGCGACAACGTCGCCGTGGCGGGCGTGGACCTCGACGTCCACCGCGGCGAGGTCTTCGCCCTCCTCGGCCCCAACGGCGCCGGCAAGACCACCACCGTGGAGATCCTGGAGGGCTACCGGCGGCGCGACGCCGGCGACGTCGACGTCCTCGGCAGCGACCCGGCAAGGCCGGCCGCCGACTGGCGGTCGCGGGTGGGCATCGTGCTCCAGGGCACCGGCGAGTTCGACGAGCTGACGGTCGCCGAGGTGGTGCGCCACTTCTCCGGTTTCTACGCCGACGCGGACGACCCCGACAAGGTCATCGAGCGGGTCGGGCTGGCCGGCAAGGCGAAGGCCCGCACGCACACCCTCTCCGGCGGGCAGAAGCGCCGGCTCGACGTGGCGCTCGGCATCATCGGCCGCCCCGAGCTGCTCTTCCTGGACGAGCCGACCACCGGCTTCGACCCGGAGGCGCGCCGGGAGTTCTGGGAGCTGATCCGGGACCTGGCCGCCGCCGGCACCACCATCGTGCTCACCACCCACTACCTCGACGAGGCCGAGTCCCTCGCCGACCGGGTCGGCGTGATCGCGGGCGGCCGGGTCATCGAGGTGGCCCCGCCCGACCGGCTGGGCAACCGGCGGGAGGCCCTCGCGACAATCTCCTGGCGTACGCCGGAGGGGTCGCTGGAGACGGCGCAGAGCGCAACGCCGACGGCGCTGGTGGCCGAGCTGGCCGCGCGCTTCGGCGGCGAGGTCCCGGGCCTGACGGTGACCCGGCCGACCCTGGAGGACATCTACCTGACGATGATCGGACACCGATGACCACCACGACGAGGCCGGCCGCGCCGGCCACCACGGCTCCGGCCCGGCGGCCCGGTCCGGTCGCCCTCGGCCTGCGCCAGAGCCGGCTGGAGATCACCCAGTTCCTGCGCAGCCGGGAGTCCGTCGTCTTCACGATGGGCTTCCCGGTGATCATGATCCTGATCTTCGCGGCGATCTTCAGCGACGAGATCGCGCCCGGCGTCAAGTACACCCAGTACTTCATCACCGGCATGATCGCCACCGGCCTGATGACGGTCAGCTTCCAGAACCTCGGCATCTGGATCCCGATCGAGCGGGACCGCGGCGTGCTCAAGCGCTACCGGGGCACGCCGATGCCGAAGTGGGTCTGGTTCGCCGGCAAGGTGATCATGGTGGTGGTTATCGGCATCGCCGAGACCGCGCTGCTGCTCGCCGTCTCGGTCGCGCTGTTCGACCTGGAGCTGCCCGGCACCGCCGCCAGGTGGCTGACCTTCGGCTGGGTGTCGGTGCTCGGCGTCACCGCCTGCACGCTCTGCGGCATCGCCATCTCGTCGCTGGCCCGCACCGCCCGCAGCGGCTCGGCGGTGGTCACCCCGGTCGCGCTGGTGCTCCAGTTCATCTCCGGGGTGTTCTTCGTCTTCACCGAGCTGCCCGCGTGGATGCAGCAGGTGGCGGCGCTCTTCCCGCTGAAGTGGATGTGCCAGGGCCTGCGCTCGGTCTTCCTGCCGGAGAGCTTCGGCGCCCGTGAGCCGGGCGGCTCGTTCGAGCTGGACCGGGTCGCCCTGGTGCTCCTCGCGTGGTGCGTGATCGGCCTGGTGCTCTGCCTGACCACGTTCCGCTGGACGACCAAGCGCGACGGCTGACCCGGACGGGCGGTCCGCACCGCCGGCGGCCGGGCGACCTCGCTCACCGGCCGGCGGCGAGCGCGTCGCCGAGCGGCGTACGCCAGTAGAGCACCTCGCGCCCGGACCGCCGCTTGCCGACGGCGCCCGCGTCCAGCAGCACCCGCAGGTGGTCGCTCACCGTCCCGAGGGACAGCCCGGTCACCGCCACGAGCTGCGAGGTGCTCAGCGGCGTGTCCAGCCTGGCCAGGATGTTGGCCCGGTTCGCGCCGATCAGCCGGGCGAGCCCGTCGGGTGCCGGTGAGGTGGGATCGACCAGGATCCCGCGCACCGGATACACGATCCCGAACCGGGTCGGCTTGTCCCAGACCACCCAGCCGCGACGGCAGTGCGCCGGGAGGAAGACCAGCCGCTCGGCCTCGTCCAGCGACAGCGGCGGCTCCGGGTAGTCGTTGACCTGGAGACGGCCGTCGCCCAGCCAGCGCACGTTGCGGTTGAGGTCGGCGAACACCCCGGCCACCACCGGCCGACCAACCAGCATCCGCCGGAACGCCTCGACGTGCCGGCCTCGCCAGGCCCGCTGCCACGGGGTACGCGGGTCGTGCAGCGCGCGCAGCGCGGCGATCGTGTCGACCATCGGCGAGACCGTGAATCGGCTCCGCGCGAGGAGGTCCGACGGCACCTGCCAGACGCCCACGTTTCGCCTCCAGACGTAACTCTACGAGATCCACCCGGCGCCCCGAACGATGTGCCCCGTGAGAACGTACGCAGATCTGTTCGCGGTCCGGGAGTTCCGCAACCTGTTCCTGGCCAACTGCGCGGGCATCGCGGCGCACACGACCTCGGCGCTGGCGCTGGGCGCGCTGACCTACGCGTCGAGCGGCTCGGCGCTGCTCACCGCGCTGAGCATGTTCGGCGCACCGCTCGCCGGTGTGCTCGGCAGCCTGACGTTGCTGTCGGCCGCAGACAGCGTGCCGCCCCGCCGGGCGCTGACCCTCGCCGCCGTGCTGGTCGCCGCCGGAGCGGCGCTGCAGGCCGTGCCCGGCCTGCCGCTCTGGGCCCGGTTCGCGGTCATCTTCGCCGGCGCGTACGTCGGCTCGATCACCGCCGGCGCCCGGTGGGCACTGCTCACCGACATCCTGCCGGCCGACGCCTACGTGCTGGGCCGGTCCACCATGAACACGAGCGTCGGGGCGATGCAGATCGCCGGGTTCGGGCTGGTCGTCGCGATCGTCGCCTCGGCGGGTTTCGCCGCCGGGCTGCCGCTGCAGGAGCGGCTGATCGTCCACTCGCCCGCCGAGATCCGGGGCCAGGTGCTCGGCCTGCACCACAACGGGATGCTGACCACGCAGGCGCTGTGTGCCGTGCTCGCCGGCACGGTCGCGGACCTGGTCCCGGCGAGCTGGGCCGTCGCGCTGCTCGCCGCGGCGTCGTTGGCGGCCACGCTCGTGCTCACCGCCGGGCTGAGGCGGACCGCCCCCGCGCCGGCGGAGGCGGTCCGTTGAGCGGCCGGGACGTCGCGCCCCCGGCCGCCCCGTCAGTACGTGTAGAAGCCCTTGCCGCTCTTGCGGCCCAGGTCGCCCGCGGTGACCATGCGCTGGAGCAGCTCCGGCGGGAAGAACTTCTCGTCCGCCGTGTCGGTGTAGATGTTCTTCGAGGCGTGCAGCAGCACGTCCACGCCGGTCAGGTCCGTGGTGGCCAGCGGGCCCATGGCGTGACCGAAGCCGAGCCGGCAGGCGGTGTCCAGGTCCTCGGCCGACACCACGCCCGACTCGACGAGCTTGACCGCCTCGACGACCAGGGCCGCGATCAGCCGGGTGGTGACGAAGCCCGCGATGTCCCGGTTGACCACCACGACGGTCTTGCCGATCTCCTCGGCGAACGACTTCGCCGTGGCCAGGGTCTCGTCGCTGGTCTTGTAGCCGCGCACCAGCTCGCAGAGCTTCATCATCGGCACCGGCGAGAAGAAGTGGGTGCCGACGACCGCCTCCGGCCGCTCCGTCACCGCGGCGATCTGCGTCACCGGGATGGCCGAGGTGTTGGTCGCGAGCACCGCGTCGGCCTTGCAGATCTTGTCCAGCGCGCGGAAGACCTCGTGCTTGATCTCCAGCCGCTCGAAGACCGCCTCGACCACGATGTCCGCGTCGGCCGCCGCCTCCAGGTCGGTGGTCGGGGTGATCCGACCCAGCGTGGCCTCGACCTCGGACGCCTCGATCTTGCCCTTCTCGGCGAACCTGGTCAGCGACTTCCGGATGCCGTCCATGCCCCGCCCGGTGGCCGCGTCGTCCAGGTCCCGCAGCGTCACCTGCCAGCCCGCCTGCGCCGCCACCTGGGCGATGCCCGAGCCCATCAGCCCGGCCCCGACGACCGCGAGTCGACCCGCCATCTGCTTCTCCCTCGCCTGAATGAGTGTCTGTCAGCACCCTAGTCGGCGAGCCTGAACGGATGCTAAGGCGTCTGGCCGAAGGCGACGGCCCTGGCGGGGTCCCTGAGCCTCGGGGGCGAGGTGCCGGTCGGGCGCGACGGGCTCAGATGGTCAGGTCCGGTTCCTCCGGCGCGGTGCCCCGCTCCACCTCGACCCCGAGCGCGCGCAGGTCGGCCGCGAAGTCCGGGTAGCCCCGGTCCACGTGGTGCACGTGGGAGACCTCGGTGACCCCCTCGGCGCAGAGCCCGGCGATGATCAGTCCGGCCCCGGCCCGGATGTCGGTGGCGCGCACGGGCGCGCCGGAGAGCCGGTCCCGGCCCCGGACCACCGCGTGGTGGCCGTCGGTCTTGATGTCCGCGCCCAGCCGCATCATCTCGTTGGCGAACATGAACCGGCCGTCGAAGATGTTCTCGGTGATCAGGGAGGCGCCGTCGCTGACCGCGGCGAGCCCGATCGCCATCGGCAGCAGGTCGGTGGCGAAGCCCGGGTACGGCAGCGTGACGACGTCCACCGCCTTCGGCCGGTCGTCCATCCGGATCCGGAACGCGTCGCCCCGGGTCTCCACCAGGCCCCCGGCGGAGACCAGCTTGTCGAGCGCGACCTCCAGGAACGTCGGCTCCACCCCGGTGACGGTGACGTCCCCCCGGGTCATCGCCGCGCCGAACGCCCAGGTGCCGGCCACGATCCGGTCCCCCACCGTGGCGTGCCGCACCGGCCGCAGCCCGGGCACCCCCTCGATGTGCAGGGTGGAGGTGCCGGCGCCGGAGATCCGGGCACCCATCTGGTTCAGCATGGTGCAGATGTCGACGATCTCCGGTTCCCGGGCGGCGTTGTCGATGATGCTCGGCCCCCGCGCCAGCACCGCCGCCATGACCAGATTCTCCGTCGCCCCGACGCTGGGGAAGTCGAGCACGATCTCCGCGCCGTGCAGGCCGTGCGGGGCCGACGCGATCACGAAGCCGTGTTCGCCGGAGATCTCGGCACCCATCCGGGTCAGCCCGGAGACGTGCATGTCCAGGCCCCGCGAGCCGATGGCGTCCCCGCCCGGGTGGGCCACCCGCACGTACCCCCGGCGGGCCAGCAGCGGGCCCAGCACGCAGATCGAGGCGCGCAGCCGGCGTACGAGGTCGTAGTCCGCCTCGGCGCCGGGCCGCTCGGGCACGTCGATGACGACCGACCGGGACCGGGCCACCCCGCCGTACGTGACCATCGGGTCGACCGGGTCGTCGGCGTCGAAGTGGACGCCGCAGCCGAGCCGGCGGAGCACCTCGCCCATGATCGCGATGTCGGTGATCCGCGGCACGTTCGTGATCACGCTGCGGCCCGGGGCGAGCAGCGCGGCGGCCATCAGCTTCAACGCCGAGTTCTTCGCGCCGACGACGTGCACCGTGCCGGCCAGGCGCGCGTCACCGCGCACCCGGATGACGTCGAGGTCGTGGACCGCCGGGTCACCGGCGTCGCCGGGACCCACCCCCGCCGCGCGGACGGCGGTGCCGCCCGGACGCTCCGGGATCGTCAGGTCCGGTATCCGTAGGCTGTGCGTCATGGCCGTCCACCTCACGCGCATCTACACCAAGGCCGGCGACGCCGGCATGACCAGGCTGAGCAACAACGAGCAGGTGCCGAAGACCGATCCGCGCATCTCCGCGTACGCGGACGTCGACGAGTGCAACGCCGCGATCGGCGTGGCGCTCGCCCTGGGGCAGCTCGACGACGAGCTGCGGGCCGTCCTGGCGTCGATCCAGAACGACATGTTCGACGTGGGCGCCGACCTGGCCACCCCGGTCGAACCCGATCCGAAGTACCCGCCGCTGCGGGTCACCGAGGCGTACGTCGAGCGTCTGGAGGGCTGGTGCGACGAGTACAACGCACGCCTGAGCAAGCTCGACTCCTTCATCCTCCCCGGCGGCACCGCGGGTGCGGCGCTGCTGCACGTGGCGCGGACGGTCGCCCGACGCGCCGAGCGGGCGGCGTGGGCCCTGGTCGCGCACGACCCCGATCGGACCAGCTCGCTCCCGGCAAAGTATCTCAACCGGCTCTCTGATCTGCTCTTTATCCTGTCAAGAACGGCAAATCCGGACGGAGATGTGCTATGGGTGCCCGGCGGTAACCGTTGACCACGCGGCCCTCGTGCCCGCCGGATACCCCGGTGGGCACGCTGCACCACGTCGAGGTCTGGGTGCCCGATCTGAGCGCCGCCACACGTGCCTGGGGCTGGCTGCTCGGCGAGCTGGGCTGGACGCCGTTCCAGGAGTGGCCTGCCGGCCGCTCCTGGCGGCTCGGCCCGACGTACCTGGTGTTGGAGCAGTCGCCGGCGCTGCGCGGTCGGCGGCACGACCGGTTGGCTCCCGGCCTCAACCACCTGGCCTTCCACGCAGGCCCGCCGACGGCCGTGGACCGACTGGTCGAAGCCGCGCCGGCACACGGCTGGTCACTGCTCTTCCCCGACCGCCATCCGCACGCCGGCGGCCCCGACACGTACGCCGCCTACCTCACCGACCACCAGGGGTACGAAGTTGAACTGGTCGCCTCCCCGAACCGGTAACGGTGCAAGCTCGAACCCCGCCCGTCCGACGAACCGCAACACGGAGAGGGTTTCCGCCGGGCCCGCTCGCGGAGGGATCAAGCCTGACCGCCCGGAGCGAGTGGGCCCCGGCGGAAACCCCGACGGCGAGGCATGGTCAGGCGGCGGGCCAGTCCTGGGAGGCCATACGCGGCGAGACCGCCCCCGGAGGGGCGGCCTCGAGCCAGGAGAGGAATCCGGTGACGGTGGACCGGGCCATGGCGATCTCCACCGGGGCGTGGTCACTCGTACAGCGGAGGATGACCCAGTCGGCGGGCATCGAGAGGCGCTCCTGCCCCTCGGGGAGCCGCCGTCGCTCGACGGCCAGCGCCTTGCGGGAGAGCACCCGGGTGGGTCGGATGGCGAAGCTGAACAGCCGGTACCAGCGGAGTTCGTCGCCGACGAAGCGGCCGAAGCCGGGAGACCAGCCGCGGCCGTCGAGCATCGTGGAGGTCCGGACGCCGAGCCGGATGATGCCCCCGCTACGGGTGACGACGGCCCGCCGGGCGAAGAGGATCAGGAGTGCGCCGAGGATGACGGCGACGCCGATTCCGATCCCTTCGACGATCTCCATCGGCGTTTCGGCTCAGCGGCTCTGCGCGGCGGAGATCGGGGTGGCGCTCTCGGCCAGGACGGTGACGCCCTCGCCGGTCACCGACAGGAAGCCACCGGCCACCTCGTAGGAGACCTGCTCGCCGCCGGGAAGCTTGATGCGCACCTGGCCGGGCTCGGCAAGCTGGCCGAGCAGGGGCGCGTGCCCCGCCAGCACACCCAGCTCGCCCTCAGTCGTGCGGGCGACGACCATCTCGGCCTCGCCGGACCAGACCTTCTCCTCGACGGCTACGAGCTCGACGTGAAGCTGCTTTGCCACGCTGTCTCCTTGCTGCGGCGGCGGATTGTCGAAAGTCTAGTCGTGCCGCCGACCTGCCCCCAACGCGGGTGGCGAGACCTGCGCCACGGCTACTTCGTCTTGTTCTGGAAGTCGGGGTGCTCCACCAGGAACGCGTCCAGCTGCCCCTTCTGCAGGGCGGCGAAGAAGTCGTCCACGGCAGGCTGGAACCGCTCGCCCCGGTACGCCCCGTTCTCGGTGACCGAGCCGCCCGGCAGCTTGATCATCTGGATCGTCTCCGGCCGGATGTTCTTGAGCGCCAGGCCGAAGTCGATCACGCTGTTGCCCCGGCCGCTGAAGATCAGCGACTGCCCGGCCGCCCGCAGCACCCGGTCCAGCTTGACCGGGTTGGTCACCACGTCGGCGCTGAGCGCCTGGCCGGCCATCGCCTTGACGAACTGCTGCTGGTGCCGCTGCCGTCCGTAGTCGCCGTCGGGCACGCCGTTCTCCGGGTAGCGCTGGCGAACGTAGTCGAGCGCCTGCCAGCCGTTGAGGTGCTGGTTGCCCTTCTTGTAGACCGCCTGCGGGCCGACGTAGCCCTCGCCGTTCGGGTTGCCCTTGCGGTGCTTGCCGTCCGGCTCGCGGTGCTCGGAGCGCACCTCGCGCTCGATGTACATGTCGACGCCGCCCATCGCGTCGACGATCTTCTTGAAGCCGTTGAAGTTGATGATCGCGCCGGCGTCGAAGCGCGTGATGCCGGTGACGTTCTGCACCGTCGTGGCCAGCAGCTCGAAGCCGCGGGCCGCGTCCGGGTTGCCGCCGGGCACCCGGCTGCCGTACGACATCGCCGCGTTGAGCTTGTCGGTGCCGCCATTGAACTCCGCCCGGCTGAACTCGGGGATCTCCACGATGAGGTCGCGCGGCATCGAGAAGAGGTAGGCCCGGTCCATCTCCGCCGGCACGTGCAGCACCATGACGGAGTCGGCCAGCGGCGGCATCTCGGGGTTGCGCGGGTCGATGCCCACCAGCAGGATGTTGAGCGGGCCCTTGATGTCGCTCCTACGCTCCTTCGCCCCGGCGGCCTGGTCGCCGAAGAGGTCGGCCTTGCCGACGGCGCCCTCGTAGCGGGCCATCAGCGCCTCGGCGCCGACCAGCACCGCGCCGCTGAGCAGCATCAGGACGGCACCGAACACGGTGCAGACCCGGGCCCAGCGCGGCACCCCCGACCACCTGGACGGCTTCCCGCCGCCCTTGTCGGCCTTACCCACGATCATCTCCGTTCGTCACGCCCACGATCAGGAGACGGGCGCATGCAGCCGATTCGTTGCAGATCGACGCCCACGCGGTGCGTGGGCGGATCGACGGTACCTCGCGTGGGACATGATCGCCGAGCGGGCGGAACCGGGCAGTGGCGATCCCACGGCCTGAAGACGGACGAAAGGCCGCCCCGGCGTTGCCGGGACGGCCTTCGTTCAGGACCGACAGGTCAGCCCTTCATCAGCTCCGCTGCCTTGCGCTCCAGGTCCTCCAGGCCACCGCACATGAAGAAGGCCTGCTCGGGGAAGTGGTCGTACTCGCCCTCGCTGATCTTCTTGAAGGCCTCGATGGTCTCCTGGATCGGGACCGTCGAGCCCGGCACGCCGGTGAACTGCTCCGCCGCGTAGGTGTTCTGCGACAGGAAGCGCTCGATCCGCCGTGCGCGCTGCACGGTGATCTTGTCTTCCTCGGAGAGCTCCTCGATACCGAGGATGGCGATGATGTCCTGCAGGTCCTTGTACTTCTGCAGGATCCGCTTCACCTCGGTCGCCACCGCGAAGTGCTCGGCGCCGACGAACTCCGGTGCGAGGATCCGGGACGAGGACGCCAGCGGGTCCACGGCCGGGTAGATGCCCTTGTCGGAGATCGACCGCTCCAGGTTGGTGGTCGCGTCGAGGTGGGCGAACGTGGTGGCCGGGGCGGGGTCGGTGTAGTCGTCCGCCGGCACGTAGATCGCCTGCATCGAGGTGATGGCCTGGCCCCGGACGGAGGTGATCCGCTCCTGGAGCTCGCCCATCTCGTCGGCCAGGGTCGGCTGGTAGCCCACCGCGCTCGGCATCCGGCCGAGCAGGGTGGAGACCTCCGAACCGGCCTGGGTGAAGCGGAAGATGTTGTCGATGAAGAGCAGCACCTCCTGCTTCTTGACGTCGCGGAAGTACTCCGCCATGGTCAGCGCGGAGAGGGCGACCCGCAGCCGGGTGCCCGGCGGCTCGTCCATCTGGCCGTAGACCAGCGCGGTCTTGTCGATGACGCCGGACTCGGTCATCTCGGCGATGAGGTCGTTGCCCTCGCGGGTGCGCTCACCCACGCCGGCGAAGACCGAGGTACCACCGAAGTTCCGGGCGACACGGGTGATCATCTCCTGGATGAGCACCGTCTTGCCCACGCCGGCGCCGCCGAACAGGCCGATCTTGCCGCCCTTGACGTACGGGGCGAGCAGGTCGATGACCTTGATGCCGGTCTCCAGCATCTCGGTCTTCGGCTCCAGGTCCGCGAAGGCCGGGGCCTTGCGGTGGATGCCCCAGTGGTCGTCGGGCTGGAGCGTCTCGCCCTCGGTCAGGTTGAGGCACTCGCCGATCGCGTTGAACACGTGGCCCTTGACCGTGTCGCCCACCGGAACGGTGATGGGCGAGCCGGTGTCGCGCACCTCGGTGCCGCGGACCAGGCCGTCGGTCGGCTGCATCGAGATGGCGCGGACCATGTTGTCACCCAGGTGCTGGGCGACCTCCAGGGTCAGCGTCTTCTCGCCGCCGGAGAGCGTCACGTCCACGTGCAGGGCGTTGAACAGGGCCGGCATGGCGTCGCGCGGGAACTCGGCGTCGACGACCGGGCCGATGACCCGGACCACGCGACCCGTGGCCGTCTTGGTCTCTACTGGGGCAGTCATCACACTTCACTTCCCGACGCGGCGAGCGCGTTCGCGCCGCCGACGATCTCGCTGATCTCCTGGGTGATCCCGGCCTGGCGGGCCGAGTTCATCTCACGCGTGTACTTCTCGATCATCTCTTCGGCGTTGTCGGTGGCGCTCTTCATCGCCCGCCGACGGGCCGCCGACTCGCTGGCCGCCGACTCCAGCAACGCCGCGTAGATCCGCGTGTTGATGTACTTCGGCAGCAGCGCGTCGAGCAGCGCCTCCGCGTCCGGCTCGAACTCGTAGGACGGCAGCGCGCCCTCGGCGCGCGGCCGGTCCTCGACCTGCATCGGGCCGATGACCTTGGTGACCGGGGTCTGGGTCATCAGGGAGTGGAACTCGGTGAAGACGATGTGCAACTCGTCGATCCCGAGCACCCCGTCCGCCCCGGCGCCGCCGTCGACGTCGTCCGCACCGGCGGTGAACGCCTTGATCAGCGTCTCGCCCACGGTGCGGGCGTCGGCGAAGGTCGGCTGCTCCGAGAACCCGGTCCAGTTGGCCTCGATCGGCCGGTCACGGAACCGGAAGAACCCGACGCCCTTGCGTCCGATGACGTAGAGCACAGGCTCCTTGCCGTCGGCCCGGAGCCGGGCGATCAGCGACTCGGCCATCTTGATGGCGTTGGAGCTGTAGCCGCCGGCGAGGCCACGGTCGGAGGTGACCAGCAGGACGCCCGCCCGCCGCACCCGCGGACGCGGGGTGAGCAGCGGGTGGTCGATCCGCGCGTTGGACGCCAGCGCCGTGAGCACACCGGTGACCGCCTGGGCGTACGGCAGGGACGCCTCCACCCGGGCCTGGGCCTTGGCGATCCGGCTCGTCGCCACGAGCTCCATCGCCTTGGTGATCTTCTTCATCCCCTTCGCCGAGCGGATCCGTTGACGAAGAACGCGTACCTGGGCCGCCATGGATCAGCCCTTACTGGTTCTCGGCCGGGCGGTCGCCCGCGCCGTCCCGGTAGCGGGTCACCGTCTCGCGGTTCTCGTCACCCTCCAGCGGCGAGGCCGGGGCCTCGTTGATCCGCCGCTCGTCCTCCTTGCCGAGGAAGACCTGCTTGAAGTCGGCGATGGCGGCGTCGAGCGAGCCGATGATGTCGTCGTTCCACTGGTGGTCGGCGATGCTGGCCAGCACACCCTCGTGCTTGTGGCGCAGGTACTGGAGGAACTCCGACTCGAAGCGGCGGATCTCCCCGACCGGGATGTCGTCCAGCTTGCCCTCGGTGCCGGCCCAGACCGAGACGACCTGCTCCTGCACGGGGAACGGCGAGTAGTTCGACTGCTTGAGCAGCTCGACCAGGCGGGCGCCGCGGTCCAGCTGGGCGCGGGAGGTCTTGTCCAGGTCGGAGGCGAAGGCGGCGAACGCCTCCAGCTCGCGGAACTGGGCCAGGTTGAGCCGCAGCGAACCGGCGACCTTCTTCATCGGCTTCACCTGCGCGGCGCCACCGACCCGGGAGACCGAGGTGCCGACGTTGATGGCCGGCCGGACGCCCTGGTTGAACAGGTCGGTCTCGAGGAAGATCTGGCCGTCGGTGATGGAGATGACGTTGGTCGGGATGAAGGCCGAGATGTCGTTGGCCTTCGTCTCGATGATCGGCAGGCCGGTCATCGATCCGCCGCCCAGCTCGTCGGAGAGCTTCGCGCAGCGCTCCAGCAGGCGGGAGTGCAGGTAGAAGACGTCACCCGGGTACGCCTCACGGCCCGGCGGGCGACGCAGCAGCAGGGACACGGCGCGGTACGCCTCGGCCTGCTTGCTCAGGTCGTCGAAGACGATCAGGACGTGCTTGCCGCCGTACATCCAGTGCTGCCCGATGGACGAGCCGGTGTAGGGGGCGAGGTACTTGAAGCCGGCCGGGTCGGAGGCCGGGGAGGCGACGATGGTCGTGTACTCCATCGCGCCCGCCTCCTCCAGGACGCCCTTGATCGAGGCGATCGTGGAGGCCTTCTGGCCGATGGCGACGTAGATGCAGCGGACCTGCTTCTTCGGGTCGCCGGAGCGCCAGTTGTCCCGCTGGTTGAGGATGGTGTCCAGCGCGACGGTGGTCTTGCCGGTCTTCCGGTCGCCGATGATCAGCTGACGCTGACCGCGGCCGATCGGGGTCATGGCGTCGACCGCCTTGAGGCCGGTCTGCAGCGGCTCGTCGACGGACTGCCGAGCCATCACGTTCGGGGCCTGGAGCTCCAGCTCACGGAAGCCCTCGTTGGCGATGTCGCCGAGCCCGTCGATCGGCTGGCCGAGCGCGTTGACCACGCGGCCGAGGAAGGCGTCGCCGACCGGCACGGAGAGCACCCGGCCGGTGCGCTTGACGCGCTGGCCCTCTTCGAGCTTGGCGGAGTCACCGAGAACGACGACACCGATCTCCCGGACGTCGAGGTTCAGCGCCACACCCAGGGTGCCGTCCTCGAACTCCAGGAGCTCGTTGGTCATGGTCGAGGGAAGACCCTCGACGTGGGCGATGCCGTCGCCGGTGTCGGCGACGGTGCCGACCTCCTCGCGGGAGAGTTCGGACGAGTAGGAGGAGACGTAGCGCTCCAGGGCGCCGCGGATCTCCTCCGTCGAGATGGTCAGCTCGGCCATCCTCTGCTTCCTTAAGTATCAGGGGCCCGGGATACCTAGTACCGACCGGTCCGAATGGCGTCTATGTCACAGGCACTGGGCGGCGCTGCCGCCTCAGCGCTTCGCGAGCGCGTTGCGGCTCTCGTTGAGGCGGCGCAGGACGGTGCCGTCGTACAGGTCGGAGCCGACCCGTACGCTCACGCCACCGAGAACCGAGGGGTCCACCGTCTGCTTGACGGAAACCTCTCGACCGTATATCGCGGAGAGGCTGGCGCCCAGCCGGCGCTCCTCCTCTTCACTCAACGGGGCCGCGGCGGTCACGTACGCCACCTGCCGGTCCCGCCGCTCGGCGGCCAGCTCGACCAGCCGGCTGAGCGCACCGGAGAGGTTGCGTCCACCGAAACCGGCGAGCGCGACCCCGATGAGGTAGCCGGTGATCGGCCGCGCCTTGCCGACGAGCAACTGGTCGACCAGCGTGGCCCGCCGGTCGGCGGGGACTGCCGAGTCGGAGAGCGCGCTGGACAGCTGCGGCGAACCGGCGACGACCTGCCCGAAGCGGAACAGCTCGTCCTCGACCTCGCCCAGCTCGCCGGCGGAGTCGGCACTCGCCAGGAGCGCGTCGATGCCCAACTGCTCGGTGGCGCTGAGCAGTTCCGACGGCACCGACCAACGGCCGGCGACCAGGGAGGCGACCAGGTCCAGCGCCTCGGCGCCGACCTTGCCGCGCAGCAGCTCGCCGAGCAACCCGGCACGGTCGGCCCCGGAGCGGGCCGGGTCGGAGAGCGCGCGGCGCAGCCGCGGTTCGCGCCGCAGCAGGTCGGCGACGGAGAGGATGTCGCCGGCGGTGGTGGCCACCGCCGACGGCTCCGCGCCGCGGACGTACGCGTCGAGGTGCTCGACCGCGACCTTGTACGACTCCCGGCTGGCGGCCTGCATCAGCGGGCCCCCGCGCTCTCGAGGTTGCTCAGGAACCGGTCGACGGTGCCCTTGCGACGCGCCTCGTCGGCGAGGGACTCCCCGACGATCTTGCTGGCCAGGTCGACCGCGAGCGTGCCGACCTCCGTGCGCAGCTCGCGCACGATGGTGGCCCGCTCGGCGGCGAGCTGCTCCTTGCCGGCGGCGATGATCCGGTCGGACTCCTCCCGCGCCTTGGCGAGGATGTCCTGGCGGATGCCCTCGGCGTCGGCGCGGGCGTCGTCCCGGATCCGCGCCGCCTCGGTACGCACCTCGGCGAGCTGGGCCCGGTACTGCTCCAGCACCTGGTTCGCCTCGGCCTGGGCGGCCTCGGCCCGCTTGAGGCCACCCTCGATCGCGTCGACCCGCGCCTGGTACATCGCCTCCATGCGGGGCATGACGAACTTCAGCAGGACGAAGCAGAGCAGGGCGAAGGCGATGGTCCCGATGACCATCTCCTGCCAGATGGGCAGGATCGGGTTGTGCTCCACACCTTCTGCGGCGATGAACATGTCAGACCTCCGGGTCGGGAGAGAGCTCTCGTCAGCCCTGGACGGCGAAGGCGAGCACCAGGCCGAAGAGTGCGAGCGCCTCGACCAGGGCGAAGCCCAGGACCAGCCAGGTGCGGTTGTAGCCGGCGGACTCCGGCTGACGCGCGCTCGACTGGATGTAGGCCGCGAAGACCAGGGCGACACCGATACCGGGGCCGATGGCGGCGAGGCCGTAGCCGATGGTGTTGACGCTGCCGCCGATTTCGGCAAGAACAGTCATTGCGGGTATTCCTCCTGTTCGACGCGTGAGTTTTCACGCGTACGCGGGTCGGTACCAGAAGCTTGGTCGGGCCGGGCGGCCCGCCGAGCCCGATCAGTGCTCGTCGGCGAGCGAACTTCCGATGTAGTTCGCGCTCAGCGTGACGAAGACGTAGGCCTGCAGCACGGCGACCAGGACCTCGAAGAAGGCCATCACGATCGCCATCAGGAAGGAGAAGACCGAGGTCACCTGGATGAACAGGCTGCTCGAGTTCAGCATCACGAAGCCGCCGACGGTGAAGACCAGCAGGAGCAGGTGGCCGGCGAACAGGTTGGCGAAGAGCCGCAGGGCCAGGGTGACCGGTCGGACGATGAACGTCTGCAGGAACTCGATCGGGATCAGCAGGATGTGCATGGGCCACGGCACGCCCGGGATGATCAGGCTCATCTTGAGGTACTTGCCGAGGCCGTGCTTGCGGGCGCCGATGTAGAGGTACATCACGTAGGAGATCAGCGCGAGCACGATCGGGAAGGCGATGTGCGAGTTGGGCGAGATCTGCAACCCGGGCACGATGGCGAAGAAGTTGGTCAGCACGATGAAGCTGAACAGCACCGTGAAGTAGGGCGCGAAGCGGATGCCCGCGTTGCCCATCTGCTCGCGGGCGATGTTGTCCCGGACCAGGCCGTAGACCGACTCCGCGTACCACTGGGCCTTGCCGGGGACCAGCTTGGGCTTCCGGTAGGCGAGCATGAAGAAGATGATCAGCAACGCGACCGCGAGCCAGACCATGATCCCGAACTTGGTGACCCAGGGGCCAGCCACGTCCGGCGGGTAGAAATCTCCGACGCTGGGGGGCCAGGGAAGCCCCTCGGCGGCGACGAGCTGTCCACTCACCGTGTCATCCTCCGCACTCGACAGACCCGCGCGTGCTGGCACTCAAGCACTGAGCCTCTTCATGATCAGGTAAATCGCTCCGGCCGCGCCGAAGATCATGCCGACGGCGGCCCCGACGCCGGTGGGCAGATCGAGAAGTCGCTCCGCCAACCACCCGAGGAAGCCCCACACCACGATGCCGGCGAGGAGGTAGCCCAGAACGGCCCCTGCCACGCCTTCCGACGAGTGCTCGTCGGACCTGCGGGGATGTGGGTCTTCGGCCATGACGTGGCGAACAATATCAGCAGGGACGCGCGGGAGTGTGCGGCACCCCCCACACTGCGGACAGCGTGCGGGCCGTGGTGCGGGCGCGAAAGTCGTTGGTCAGGTTACTCCCGTGCGGCCCGCTGCGGCAGCCCGAAATGCCGGACGCAGATCCGACAGAACGCTCACTCACCGCGTCGCTCGAATGTGGGCAGCGGCGTACGCAGGGCCCACGTCAGGTGGGCGCCCGTCCAGACCACCACGGCCGCGATGATCGCCACCCCCATGTCCGGCAGGCCGCGCCAGCCGGTGGCCGCGACGGCGGCCATCGCCACCCCGAGCACCACGATCTTCGTGGCGTAGGTGACCAGCCCCACCGACATGATCATCCGTGGGTTGACGGCGTCGGCCCAGGCCACCGAGACGCCGGAGACCAGGTAGCTGGCGATGACCAGCGCGATCCCGGCGGCCACGCCGGCCGCCCCGGTGCCGCCCCGCAGCACCGCGGCGGTCGGCACCGCGACCAGCGCGAGGACCGCGCAGGCCAGCAGCGGCAGGCGCAGATGCGGCAGCCGGGCCCGGATGGCGCCCGGCTCGCCCGCGCGCGGCGCGCTCATCGGGGGTACGCCGGGAAGGCGGCGACCAGCTCGGCGACCTCGCCGGCGACTCCGGCGAGGGTGTCGCCGCCCCCGGGGGCGGCGGGATCGGTGCGCACGGCGCGGGAGATCAGCGAGGCGACCTGGCGCATCTCCGGCTCGCGCATGCCCTGGGTGGTGACGCTCGGGGTGCCCACCCGCACGCCCGAGGCGACCATCGGCTTCTGCGGGTCGTACGGGATCGCGTTCTTGTTCAGGGTGATGGTGGCGGCGTCGCAGCGCGCCTCGGCGTCCGCGCCGGTCACCCCGACCTCGCGCAGGTCGATCAGGGCGAGGTGGGTGTCGGTGCCCCCGGAGACCGGGCGCATCCCCTCGTCGGCCAGCCCGGCGGCGAGCGCCCGCGCGTTGGCCACCACCCGGTCGGCGTAGGCCCGGAACTCGGGCTGGGCGGCCTCCCGCAGCGCGACCGCCTTGGCGGCGACGACGTGCATCAGCGGGCCGCCCTGGGTGAACGGGAAGACCGCCTTGTCGATGCGCTGGGCCAGCGACTCCCGGCACAGGATCATGCCGCCGCGCGGCCCGCGCAGCACCTTGTGCGTGGTGCAGCAGACGACGTCGGCGTGCGGCACCGGCGACGGGACGGCCTTCCCGGCGACCAGCCCGATGAAGTGCGCGGCGTCGACCATCAGGTACGCCCCGACCTCGTCGGCGATCTCGCGGAACCGCGCGAAGTCGATCAACCGCGGGTACGCCGTCGCGCCACAGATGATCATCTTCGGCCGGTGCGCGAGGGCCAGGTCGCGCACCTCGTCGTAGTCGATCAGCTCGGTGTCCCGCCGGACGGTGTAGCCGACCGTGTGGAACCACTTGCCGGAGAAGTTGACCCGGCTGCCGTGGGTGAGGTGGCCGCCGTGCGGCAGGTCCATGGCGAGCACCGTGTCCCCCGGCTGGACCAGCGCGGCGTACGCGGCCAGGTTGGCGCTCGCCCCCGAGTGCGGCTGGAGGTTGGCGTGCTCGGCTCCGAAGAGCTCCTTCGCCCGGGCGATGCCGATCTCCTCGGCCCGGTCGACCTCGGCGCAGCCGCCGTAGTAGCGCCGGCCCGGGTAGCCCTCGGCGTACTTGTTGGTCAGGGTCGAGCCGAGCGCGGCCAGCACCGCCGGCGAGGTGAGGTTCTCGCTGGCGATCAGTTGCAGCCCGCCCCGGAGCCGGTCCAGCTCGCCGAGCACCACCCCGGCGATCTCCGGGTCGGTCGTGCGGAGCTGGTCGAAGTCCGGCCCCCAGAAGGTGCTCGTCTCAGTAGCCACAGCGCCAGAGTCTATTGGGCCGCACACTGGAGACCGTGAGATGCCTGGTCACCGGAGCTACGGGTTACATCGGCGGGCGACTCGCGCCCCGACTGCTGGCCGAGGGGCACACGGTGCGCTGCCTGGCCCGCAAGGCGGGACGGCTGCGGGACGTGCCGTGGGCGGCGCGGACCGAGATCGCCGAGGGCGACCTGCGCAAGCCGGAGACGCTGCCGGCCGCGTTCGAGGGCGTGGACGTCGCGTACTACCTGGTGCACTCGCTCGGCCAGGCCGGCTTCGAGACCGCCGACCGGGAGGCCGCCACCCGGTTCGCCGAGGCCGCGCGGGCCGCGGGCGTACGCCGGATCGTCTACCTGGGCGGGCCGGAGCCGGCCGCAGACCGGGAGGTCCCGTCGGCGCACCTGCGCTCCCGGGCCGAGGTCGGGCGGATCCTGCTCGACAGCGGGGTGCCGACGGCGGTGCTGCGGGCCGCGGTGATCATCGGGTCCGGGTCGGCCTCGTTCGAGATGCTGCGCTATCTGACCGAGCGGCTGCCGGCCATGGTCACCCCCCGCTGGGTCCGCAACCGCATCCAGCCGATCGCCGTCCGGGACGTGCTGCGCTACCTGGCCGGCTGCGCGAGCCTGCCGCCGGAGGTCAACCGCGCCTTCGACATCGGCGGGCCGGACATCCTCACCTTCGAGGACATGATGCAGCGGTACGCGCGGGTGGCCGGGCTGCGTAGGCGGGCCATCGTGCCGGTGCGACCGCTGACGCCGTCGCTCTCCTCGCACTGGGTCGGGCTGGTCACGCCGGTGCCGAACGCGATCGCCCGGCCGCTGGTGGAGAGCCTGGTGCACGAGGCCGTCGCCCACGAGCACGACATCGCCGCGTACGTCCCCGACCCGCCGGAGGGGCTGACCGGCTTCGACCAGGCGGTCGCGGCGGCCCTGACGAAGGTCCGCGACGGCGAGGTGGAGACCCGCTGGTCGACCGCGAGCGGCCCCGACGCGCCGGCCGAGCCACTGCCCAGCGACCCGGAGTGGTCCGGCGGGACCGCCTACACCGACGTCCGCGAGCGGGCGGTGCACGCCCCGCCGGAGGCCCTGTGGCGGGTCGTCGAGGGCGTCGGCGGGGAGCACGGCTGGTACTCGTTCCCGCTGGCCTGGTCGGTCCGCGGCTGGCTGGACCGGCTTATCGGCGGCGTGGGTCTGCGCCGCGGCCGGCGCGACCCGCACCGCCTCCAGGTCGGCGAGGCGCTGGACTTCTGGCGGGTGGAGGAGATCGTGCCCGGCGAGCTGCTGCGGCTGCGCGCCGAGATGCGGCTGCCGGGCCGGGCCTGGCTGGAGATGCGGGTGCTCCCGGTGGACGGCGGCGGCAGCCGCTACCAGCAGCGGGCGGTGTTCCTGCCGCGCGGGCTGCCCGGGCACGCGTACTGGGGCGCGGTGGCGCCCTTCCACGCGGTGGTCTTCGGCGGGATGGCCCGCAACATCGCCCGCCAGGCCGAGCAGGCGGCCCACCGGGCGGTCGCCGCGTCCCCGCGCCGCTGAGGCGCGCCGGCTCAGTTGCCGGCGCGGGCCCCGGTGAGCCGGAAGGCGGTCGTCTCGCTTGGCGGCACGAAGTCGCGGACCGGCTCGTCGCGCAGCGCGAAGGCCAGCACCTCCCCCACCGCCTCGACCAGTTGCCGCTGCACCCGCTGGCCCACCGCGTCGCGCGGGTCGTCGGGGTTCGCGGCGATCGAGGCGACCGCCAGCTGCGGGGTGAAGGCGACCACCGTCTCCGTCGCGTACCCGTCCGAGCTGCCCGTCTTGCCCGCCACCGGACGACCGAGCTGCTGGCGCAGCACCTCGGCGGTGCCGCGGGCGCACTCCCCGTACATCGACTGGTCGCCGACCGCGCAGCGGGCCGCGTCGGCCGCCGCCCGGGCCACGTCCGCGTCCACCGCCTGCCGGCAGTTCGGCCGCGCGGCGGCCACCGGACGGCCGGCCGCGTCGGCGATCGAGACGACCGGCAGCGGCGCGCACCACGAGCCCTCGGCCGCCACCGCGGCGTACGCGCCGGCCAGGTCGAGCGGGGTGGTGGCGGAGACGCCGAGGGTGAACGGCCCCCATTCGCGCGCGCCGTGGCGGGCCAGCCGCGCGTCGTCCCCGGAGCGGAAGACGATGCCGAGCCGCTCGGCCATCTCCACCACCCGGTCCGCGCCGACCCGCTCGGTCAGCCAGGCGAAGTACGTGTTGACCGACTCGCCGAAGGCGGTCCACATGGTGTGCCGGCCGTCCATCTCGGCGTTGGCGTTGCGCGGGCACCAGTACCCGTCACAGCTCGCCGCCCCGGTCGCCGAGTAGTCGGTCACGATCCGCTCCGGCGCGTCGAACTCGGTGCTCAGCGGCAGCCCGGACTCCAGCGCCGCCAGCATGGTGAAGACCTTGAAGGTGGAGCCGGCCTGGTAGCCCTCGATCGCCCCGCCCCCGGCGACCAGCTGGTTGACCGTGTTCGGGTGGTTCTTCTGCCCGGCCGGGTTGGCGGCCACGCCGTAGTTGCGGTTCACCGCCATCGCGAGCACCCGGCCCGTGCCGGGCTGGACCACCGCCGTCGGCGCCGCCCGGCGGTCGTCCACGGAGTAGATCCGGCGGACCTGCTCGCTGGTGGCGCGCTGCACGGCGGGATCGAGCGAGGAGACGATCGAGAAACCGCCCCGGCGCAGTGTGAGCTGCCGCTCGTCGACCGTCGCGCCGAACGCCGGCTGGGCGTTCCACCAGCGGGTGAACCAGTCGCAGAAGAAGCCCCAGTCGTTGTGCTCCGCCGACACCGCCGTGCAGTCGTTCGGCGTCTGGCTGGGCCGCAGCCGCAACTGCTCCGCCCCGGCCCGGGCCGCCGCGTCGGCCGGCACCTGCCCGGACTCCACCAGCCGGTCGAGCACGTACGCCCGGCGGGCGAGCGCGGCGTCCGCGTCGCCGTTGATCGGGTCGTCGGTGTGCGGGGAGCGGACCAGGCCGGCCAGCAGCGCCGCCTCGGCCAGGGTGAGCTCCGCCGGCGGCTTCGAGAAGTAGCGCCGGCTCGCGGCGGCCACCCCGTACGCCCCCGCGCCGAAGTAGGCGATGTTGAGGTAGCGGCCGAGGATCTCGTCCTTGGTCAGCTCCCGCTCCAGGGCCAGCGCGTACCGCATCTCCTGGATCTTGCGCGCGGTGGTCAGCTCGGTGGCGGCGGCGCGCTGCCGCTCACTCAGCCGGGGGTCGTTGCTGAGCACGTTGCGGACGTACTGCATGGTCAGCGTGGACGCGCCCTGCCTCGTCGTGCCGTCGCGCTGGTTGACGGTGAAGGCCCGCACCACGCCGCGCAGGTCGACCCCGCTGTGCTCGTGGAACCGGGCGTCCTCGGCGGCGATGATCGCCTGCCGCATCACCGGCGCCACCTCGGCCAGCGGCACGTCCACCCGGTCCTCCTGGTAGAAGGAGGTGATCAGGGTGGTGCCGTCGTTGGCGTAGAGGTTCGAGCGCTGCGGCGTCGGCGGCGTGCGCAGCGTGTTCGGCAGCTCGGAGTACGGCGCGGCGAGCGCCGAGAACCCGATGCCGAAGACCAGCGCGGCCGGGAGGGCCGCCATCGCGAGCGCCAGCCCGGCCAGCACGCCGGCGATCAGCACGGTGAACAGTTTGTCGAGGCGTGCCCGGGTCATCAGCTCTCCCCGCAGGAGCCGGTCAGGACCCACCCAGAATGACCCGAAAGCCCCTCTCGACCGTCCCTTTCCCCCAAACCCGCAGGAAACTCACGCGCGGGGGTACCTCGGGCGGGTTACGGCAGGAGCGCGGCGGCGAGGGGGTGGACGGTCTCCTCGATCTCGTCGGCGACCCGGCTGAAGCACTGGTCGCCGCGCCCCCACGGGTCGTCGAGATCGTCGGTGGGCAGCGAGGTGGCGCCCAGGCGGGCGGCGTGGGCGGCCTCCACCAGGGCCACGCCGCGCGCGTACACCGCGTCGGGGGTCGCCTCGGCCGCCGGCAGCCCGGCGGCGTCCACCCCGGCGAGGAGCCGGCCGAACTCGCCCAGCACGAACGTGCGCGACGCGGCGTCGGGGCGCAGCGCCACCACGTACTCCTGCTGGTCGGCGGTGGCGGTGAGGACGAGGTCGGCGGCGTCGATGTGGTCCGACCGGAGCTTGCGGGCGGCGAAGCCGTCGGCGCTGCCGCCCCGGGCGGTCACCTGGCGTGACGCCGGCGGGTTCATCTCCTCGCCGGCGTGCCAGCCGCCGGTGCCGGCGCTGTGGCTGTGCAGCAGCTCGTCGGCGCGATCCGGGTCGACCTCGCGGCGGGCCAGCCGTTCCCGGACGGCGAGGGCCAGCAGCCGCTCGGCCATCGGGGACCGGCAGATGTTGCCCATGCACACGTGCAACACGGTGAACGGAGGCACTCAGACCCCCTGGCCGGCGAGGATGTCGGGCACCACGTCGCGGAGCTTCTCCAGCCCGACGGCGCCCTGGCGGAGGACCTGCGGCACCTCGCCGGTGAGGTCCACGATCGTGCTCGGCACCGGATCCGGGCAGGGCCCGGCCTCCAGGTAGGCCCGCACCGAGTAGGCGAGCTGGTCGCGGGCCTCCTCGGCGGTGAGGGCGGCCGGCTGGCCGGTCTTGTTGGCCGAGGCGACCGCCATCGGGCCGGTCTCGCGCAGCACCTCCAGCGCCACTGGGTGCAGCGGCATCCGCACCGCCACCGTCCCGGAGGAGTCGCCGAGGTCCCAGCGCAGGCTGGGCGAGTGCGCCACGATGATGGTCAGCGCCCCCGGCCAGAACGCCTCGACGAGGTCCCGGGCCGCCTGGGGCAGCGAGTAGACCAGGCCGTCGAGGGTGTGCCGGGAACCGATCAGCACCGGCGGCGGCACCTGACGGCCGCCCTTGGCGTCCAGCAGGGCCTTGACCGCGTAGGGGGTGAACGCGTCCGCGCCGATCCCGTAGACCGTGTCGGTCGGCAGGACGACCAGCTCGCCGTTCTTGACCGCCTCGATGGCAGCGGCGATGCCGCGGTCCCGGTCGGCGGGCGACCGGCAGTCGTAGAGCATCACGAGGAGTCAGTCTGCCACGTCGCGTCGGCGGCGGCGTGCTGGCCGTCCGTCCGCCGGGACGCGGTCGCGAAGCGGGGCCGCCCGGTCAGGTCCGGATGGTCGGCGACCGCCTCGAACCGGCCGTCCGCGGCGAGCAGGTCGGGCACCGCCGCGCCGTGCGTGTCGTCGTGCTCGACACCGAACACTCCGCCGGGGCGCAGCAGCGCCGCCGCCCGGGCGATCACGGGGCGGATCACCGCCAGGCCGTCCGCGCCGCCGAAGACCGCGTTCGCCGGATCGTGCCGGCCCACCTCCGGGGGCACGGCCACGTCCGACGGCACGTACGGCGGGTTGCAGAGCAGCACGTCGACCCGGCCCACCAGGTCGGCGAGCAGGTCGGCGGCGGTGACGTCCGCGGCCACCACCTCGATCGGCCGGTCCCCCGCGGCGGCCCGGGCCGCCGCGTTGCGTCGCAGCCAGGGCAGCGCCGCCGCCGACCGTTCCACCGCCACCACCCGGGCCGCCGGCAGCTCCTGGGCGACCGAGAGGGCGATCGCCCCCGAGCCGCTGCACAGGTCCACCACCAGCCCGGCGCCCAGCCGCCGGCCCTGCGCGATCCCCCAGCCGGCGAGCAGCTCGGTCTCCGGCCGGGGCACGAAGACGCCCGGCCCGACGGCCAGCTCCAGGTGCCGGAAGCCGGCGCTGCCGGTGAGGTGCTGCAACGGTTCCCGCCCGGCCCGCCGCGCGACCAGCTCGTCGAACCGGTCGAGCTGGTCGGCGGTGAAGTCGTCGGCCAGCGCCAGCCGCCCCCGGGGCACCGCCAGCACGTACGCGGCCAGCTGCTCCGCCTCGGCCCGGGCCGAGGCGATCCCGGCGTCGGCGAGCGCCCGGGACGCCCGGGCCAACGCCACGGAAGGACGCTGCCGTCTCGTCCCTTCGGACGGGTGTTGCGGCACGGTGGTCACGAGATAATCATGGGGCGTCGCGCTGGACATCACGAGCGGATGCGTCCGGACGCACACCGACAGGAGGTCGCGGTGGGTTGGCTCGACCGGGTCACCGACCAGGTTGACGCCCTGACGCGGGCGCGCGCCCTCCAGGAGTCCAGCCGCTCCGCCGAGGCGTACGCGATCCTCGACCGGGTCGCCGCCACCACCACCGACCCGTACGCGCGGGCCGACGCCCTGGTGCAGCGCCTCTCCGCGGTGATCAACCTCGGGCGGACGGCGGAGTACACCCGGGCCGTCGAGGAGGCCTCCACCGCCGTCCGCGACCTCGCCGAGCCCTACCTGCTGGGGCACCTCAACGCGCTGGCCGCCCTCGCCGCGCACCACCAGGGCGCCCTGGACCGCTGCGTCACCCACCTCGTGAAGGCCGCCCGGGCGCTGGGCGCGGTGGGCGACCCCGACCGGGACACCGCGTGGGGCTGGCACGACCTGGCGATGGCCTACTCGTACCTCAGCTTCCACGGCTACGCCCTCGGCGCGATCGAACGGGCACGGCAGCTCGGCAGCGCCGCCGAGATCCCGGAGGAGACCTTCGCCGCCCCCGGCATCCGGCTGCGCAACGCCGTGGCGCTCGACCACAACGGCGACAGCGACGGCTGCCTGCGGGTGCTGCGGGACGTCGCCGCCGACCTCGACCGGTTCCTGCGCAGCGGGCGGGCCGGGAAGCTGCGCCCGAGCAGCCTGGCCGCGTACGGCTACGCCGCCGCCCGGCGGGCGGCCCTCGGCGACCGGCTGGACGTCGACACGGAGGCCGCCCCGGCCCGGCTGCTCGGCCACGGCGGGGACAGCGCCCGGGCCCGCGACATGCGCCAGCTCGGCCAGGTCTGCCTGGCCGTCGCCGAGGGACGGCCCATCGAGGCCGTCGCCCGGCTGGACACCGTGCAGGTCTCCACCGAGACGCTGGGCGCGGCCGAACCGGCACGGCTGCGCAGCGTCGCCCTGGCCCGCGCCGGCGACCACGCGGGGGCGCACCGGGCCGACCGGCTGGCGTTCCGGCTGGCCGCCCAGCGCAACGACCGGCTCCGGGACGTCTACATCGACGGCATCGCGGCCCGCATCGACCACGAGGAGATGCGCCGCGAGGCCGCCCGCTTCGAGGGCGAGGCGCTGACCGACCCGCTGACCGGCCTGCCCAACCGGCGGCGGCTGGAGCGCTACATCGCCACCCTGGTCGCCCACGGCGACCGGGTGGTCATCGGCGTCTGCGACCTGGACGGCTTCAAGGCCGTCAACACCCGGCACGGGCACCACTCCGGCGACCTGGTCCTCCAGCGCGTCGCCGGGGTGATCAACCGGGTGATGCGCCGGGGCGACTTCGTGGCCCGCTACGGCGGGGACGAGTTCGTGGTGGTGCTGCCCGGCGCCGGGATGGCCGAGGCGGCCGAGGTGGGCCGCCGGATCGACGCGGCGGTGCGCACGGAGGACTGGGAGTCGCTGGTGCCCGGCACCCCCGTCGGCGTCAGCGTCGGCTTCGCCGAGGTGGGCGCCACCGGCCCGGGCCTGCGCGACGCCCTCGGCACCGCCTTCGAGGCCGCCGACCGCGCGATGCTCCGCGCGAAGGCCCGCCCCCGCGCGTCCTGACCCGTCGGCCGGCGGGGGGTCAGCGGCGGGTCAGCTCGGTGTCGCCGGCGAGGCGGGCGGTGCGGTCGGCCTCCACGAGGGCGTCGAGGACCCCGTCCAGGTCGCCGGCGAGCGCCAGGTCCAGGTTGTACGCGGTGTAGCCGATCCGGTGGTCGGTGATCCGGTTCTGCGGGAAGTTGTAGGTGCGGATCCGCTCGGAGCGGTCCACGGTGCGCACCTGCGCCTTGCGGGCGTCCGAGGCGGCCGCGTCGGCCTGCTCCTGAGCCGCCGCCAGCAGCCGGGCGCGCAGGATCCGCATCGCCTGCTCCCGGTTCTGCAACTGGGACTTCTCGTTCTGGCAGGAGACCACGATGCCGGTCGGGACGTGCGTGATCCGGACCGCCGAGTCGGTGGTGTTCACCGACTGGCCGCCCGGTCCCGACGAGCGGAACACGTCGATGCGCAGGTCGTTCGGGTCGATGGTGACGTCGACGTCCTCGGCCTCCGGCAGCACCAGCACGCCGGCGGCGCTCGTGTGGATGCGGCCCTGCGACTCGGTGACCGGGACGCGCTGCACCCGGTGCACGCCGCCCTCCCACTTGAGCCGGGACCAGACGCCGTTGCCGCCCTCGGGCACGCCCTTGGTCTTGATCGCCAGCGAGACGTCCTTCACCCCGCCCAGGTCCGAGTCCTGGGCGTCGAGCACCTCGGTGACCCAGCCGCGCCGCTCGGCGTACCGGGTGTACATCCGCAGCAGGTCGCCGGCGAACAGCGCGGACTCCTCGCCGCCCTCGCCCGCCTTGATCTCGACGATCACGTCCTTGGCGTCGTGCGGGTCGCGCGGGATGAGCAGCTCCGACAGCCGCTGCTCCAGCGCCGGCAGGCTCGCCGCGATCGACTCGGCCTCGGCGGCGAAGGACGCGTCCTCGGCGGCCAGTTCCCGGGCGGCGGCGAGGTCGGCGCGGGCCTGCTCCAGCTCCCCCGCCGCCTTGTGCAGCGGCACCAGCTCGGCGTACCGGCGGCCGACCCGGCGGGCGGTGCCCTGGTCGGCGTGGATGGCCGGGTCGGCCAGCCGCTTCTCCAGCTCGGCGTACTCGTCGAGGAGGGCGGCCAGGCGCTCACTGCTCATGCGGGGGAGGCTCCTTCGACGACGAGGGCGGAATCCGGGGAGATACGGACGACGCCCGCGTCCGGCACGAAACCGGGCGCGGGCGTCGAACGAGGAGTTACTTGGCCTTCTTGGCCTGAACCTTGGCGTACTTCTGCTGGAACTTGGCCACCCGGCCCGCGGTGTCCAGGACGCGCTGCTTGCCGGTGTAGAACGGGTGGCAGGCGCTGCAGGTCTCGACGTGGATCGAGCCGCCCTTGGCGGTGCTGCGGGTGGTGAACGTGTTGCCGCAGGAGCAGCTGACCTCGGTGGTCACGTACTCCGGGTGGATGTTGGACTTCATCTCGCCTCGGTCCTCTCGTGGGTGGTCGCCGGGTCGCCGTCGGTGTCCGTCGCGGCGCGCGACGGGCTCGGGCGTGAACCGGAACCGGTGGCCGATTGACCAGTGTGCCATGGGCGTGCGCCGACCCGGCAATCGGGCCGCACGGCTGGTCCGGCATCGACAACGCACGCCCCACCTCCCGCATTCCCGACGCGGGGCCGGGCATTCACCCGACACGGCCGCCGTCGGCGTCGTGCCCCGCCCGGGGCACGCGCCGCAGGCGGCGCGACCGCCGACGACGTACGACACGGAGGACCCGATGGCCCGCCTGATCGCCACCCGGGGACTGCCCGCCTCGGGCAAGACCACGTTCGCCCGGACGCTCCAGCCGTCCGTGGTCCGGGTCAACCGGGACGACCTGCGCCGGATGCTGCACGGCGAGCGGCTGTTCACGCAGTGGGCGGAGTGGCAGGTCACCGTCGTGCAGCGGGCGCAGGTCGAGGCGCTGCTGCGGGCCCGGGCCGACGTCTGCGTCGACGACACCAACCTGCGGTCGCGGACCCTGCGCGACTGGGCCGACCTGGCCGCCCGGCACGGCGCCGAGTTCGAGGTGCACGACTTCACCGACGTGCCGCTCGCGGAGTGCCTGCGCCGCGACGCCGCCCGCCCCGAGGCCGACCGGGTCGGCGAGGCGTGGATCCGCCGGCTGCACGAGCGCTACCTGGAGGGTCGCACGCTGCCGCTGCCCGTGCCGCAGGCCCGGACGGGGCGGCCCGCCACGGTGCACGCCCCGTCGACCGAGCCGCCGGAGATCGTCCTGGTCGACATCGACGGCACGGTCGCGCTGAACGTCTCGCGCAGCCCGTACGACATGACCCGGGTCGGCGAGGACGAGCCGAACCCGGCGGTGATCGCGGCGGTCCGGGCGATGCACGCCGCCGGGTACGGGGTGGTGTTCTGCTCGGGCCGGGACGCCACGGCCCGCGCCGCCACCGAGGCGTGGCTGGCCCGACACGTCCGGGTCCCCTACCTCGGGCTGCACCTGCGCGCCGTCGGCGACAGTCGGAAGGACTCCGTGGTCAAGCGGGAGATCTACGAGCGCGAGCTCGCCAACCGCTACCGGGTGGTCGGCGTCTTCGACGACCGCCAGCAGGTGGTACGGATGTGGCGTGCCCTCGGCCTCACCGTCTTCCAGGTGGCCGAGGGCGACTTCTGAAGGCGAGCACCGGGAACCGGTGCGGGCCTTCAGAAGCGACGTCGGGAGGGGCGCCTTCCCACGCACCAGGCGTCGGAAGGTGCCCCTCCCCGCCTCAGGCGGCGGGAGCCGCGGCGGCGGCCGTCAGGGTGACCGTGGCCTCGGCCTGGGCCCCGTTGACCGCGACGGCCAGCTTGACCTGCGCGCCGGGGCGCAGGGCGGTGAGCTTGCCGGTGGCCGGGTCGAAGCGGGCCACGTGCCAGGGCTTCAGCCCGAGGACCGAGCCGACGTGCACGTTCGGCGAGGCGGACCAGTCCGCACTCACCGGCGCCGCCACCGGCACCGTACGCCCGCCGGGCTGGGTCACCGTGGCGGTGACCGTCGCCGGGGCGCCGACCGGGACGCTGGCCGGGGCGGCCAGCGCGAGCGCGTCGACGTGCGCGTGGAACTCGGCGGCGACCCAGCGCGGGCCCTCGACGAGGGGGTTGCGCCGGGCCCGGTCGGCCTCGGCCGGGCTCACCGGGTCCACCCCGAACTCCGTCCACCCGGTGAAGCCGCCCTGGTCGGCCGGGGTGGAGGGGTTCTTGCCCGCGTTGCCGTTGATCAGGTACGGCACCCCGTCGACCCGGTCGGCGTGGAAGGTGCCGACGTGCCCGCCGACGAACGCGGCCCCCTTGCCGGTGCGGTGCTGGAAGTCGGCCAGCCACTGCTCCAGCAGCGCGGCCTCCTTCCGGTCGCCGAGCTGGCTGGCCTTGGCCGGGCTGGGGTCGCGCGGCGGGTGGTGGTGCAGCACGACCACCGAGCCGACGCCCGCGTCACCGGCCGCCGAGTCGAGCGCCTCGCGCAGCATCCGCACCTGGTCGAAGCCGCCGCCGCGCAGCGATCCGGTCGACGAGTTCAGCGTGACGAACCGGGTGCCCTTGTGGTCGAAGGTCCGCTCGGTGTCGCCGAAGGCGGCCTTGAAGTTGGCGATCGGGGCACCCATGATCTCGTGGTTGCCGGGCACGTAGTAGTACGGCAGTTCGCCGCCGAGTTCCTCGTCCAGCAGCCGCTTGGCCAGCGCGAAGTCCGCCGGGTACGCGGTGTCCACGAAGTCGCCGTTGATCACCAGGAAGTCCGGCTTCGCGGCCTTGACCTCGCGGAGCGTACGGCGGGCCTGGGCGACCAGGTCGCTGTCCGGGTCCGCCGCGACGAACTGCGCGTCGGACATCACCGCGAAGCGCCAGGGCGCCCCGTCCACCGTGCCGTCGCGCAGCACCACCCGGTCGGTGCGCGGCGTCTCGGCCGGCGCGTCGACCGTCGGCGGCACCTTCGCCACCAGGTCGTCGATGACCACCTCGCTGCGGTACTGCGCGGCGGCGTTGGTCTCCGCCACGTAGAACCGGCGGACCCGCACCGGGTACTGCACCCCGGCGGGCACGGCCAACTCGACGTACTTCCAGCCCGTCCAGGTGATCAGCGGGCCGCGCAGGACGTGCTGGGTGTTCTGCGCGTCGTGCAGGTGCAGGCTGGGCCACTCCCCCGTGCCGTTGCCGTGGATCCACATGCCGAACGCCTGCGGCTGGCCGGCCACCTCGATCCAGGCCGGCGGGTCGGCGTACGCGGCCCGGGTGCCGGTGGACTGGCTGAAGTCGTACGTCATCTTCAGGCCCGTGCCGGTGCGGCCCGGCGCGGGCGCGACCGCGCCGCTGGCCCGGGCCTGGCTGAACTTCCAGGCCGCCGCGTCGTCGAAGGTGGCCACCGGCACGTCGGTGAGCCCGACGGTGACCGGCAGGACGGTGCTGCTCCGGCCGACGTGGACGGTGACCAGCGCCGAGCCGGTGTCCCGCAAAGCGGTGACGGCGAGGTTGCCGTCGGCGGTCGGGACGATCCGGAGCAGGTCCTTGTCGTAGTCGAGCTTCAGGTCGGCCGGCTCGATCGGGGCGGTGTTGCCCTCGGCGTCGTAGCCGACCACGCCGAACAGCGCGCTGCCCTGCGCGCCGGTCAGGCCGACCCGGTCCACGGTGGAGTCGACCCGGGCCAGCGGCCCGAGCACGGTCAGGTCGAGGGTGCCACTGGCCTCGTCCCGCCAGGCGGTGACCGTGGTGCGCCCGGGCAGGCCGGCCCGGAAGCGACCCTTGTCGTCGACGACGCCGTGCACGGCCGGGTTGGCCCGCCACTTCGGCGCGCCGGCCGCCGGACCGTACGTCTCGTCGTGCCCGGCGGCGGTGAGCCGTCGGGTCAGGCCGGGGAAGACGCGGTCGGGCCGCCCGCCGCGCACCGGCGCGACGCCCGGGGCGGTGGTCGGGTCGCTGGCGGTCTCCAGCCAGTACCCGGTGAGCCGGCCGCTGCCCTTGGGCGCGTAGATGGCCAGGCCGTTGGGCACGGCACGCTCGCTGCCGTCGGACGGGCTGTTCTCCACCTGCACGGCCGCCGCACCCGGCTCCCGGGCGAGCAGCGTCGAGGAGCCGCCGCCGTCGAGGTTGAGCGCGTGGTGCGCGCCGAGTTCGGCCATCATGCGGCCCATCTCGGTCTGGGTGACGCCGCGGCTGTCGACCTGCCGGCCGTCCACGGTCAGCATGATCATGCGACGACCGTCGGCGGAGAAGCCGACCGACGTGCGCGGGGCCAGCGACGCGTCGGCGATGCTCTGCACCACTCCGTCGCGGACCAGCACGTTGCCGCCGCCGACCGCCGCGTGCAGGGTGCTGCCGTCGGCCGGCTTGGGCTGGTAGGCGACGGTCACCGGGTCGCCGGGGCGCAGCCCGGCGAGGGCGTCCGCGCCGGCGTCGCGGCCGAGCAGCACGGTGGTGCCGGCCGGGACCGCCCCGCTGCCGGCCGTGCCGCCGACGGTGGCGACGCGGCCGTCGACCACCGTGACCTCCGTGACGCGGGTGGCGCCGTCGACCGCACGTTCCCGGGTGTACGACCCCCAGAGCGCGGTGAACACGCCGATCCCGTTCGCCTGGATCATGTTGTTGAACTGGGTCAACGTCACCGGACCGGTGGGCAGCGTCGCGGTGCCGTCGAAGTTCACCTCGATGACGCGGCCGAGCCCCTCGGTGGTGATCGCGACGGCGTTGCGGTGCCCGCTGACCGCGGACTGGACCAGCTGGCCGTCGCGGACGCCGACGCCCTGGGCGGCACCGGAGTTGTTGATGTCGAAGAAGTCGCCGTTGACCGCGGCGACCGCCCGGGCCGCGTCGACGGCGCCGCGCAGCGGCTCGGCCCGGCTGACCGCGCCGGAGTTGACGTAGTCCACGGTGAGGCCGCCGGTGAGGTCGGCGGTGAGCGCGTCGGCGCGCAGCCAGCCGTCGGCGTCGTACCGGTCGAAGGAGGTCAGGGCGAGGCCCGGGGCGACCGGGCGGGTGGTCTTCGCGGTCTCCAGGCCGCCGGCCGGCTCCAGGCCGGTCGGGGCCGCGGCGGCCGAGGTGCTCGCGGCCGGGTCGCCGGCGAGCGTCACGGAGCCCGTGGAGTACGAGGAGGCACGCGGTGCGTCCTCGGCCGCGGTGGCGGAGGGGTCGGTGGCCGGAGCCGGCGCACCGGCGTTCGCCGGCACGGTGCCGGCCAGGGTGAGCAGCGGCGTCAGCAGCAGGACGCCTGCGAGCCGGGCGGATCGTCTGCGGGTACGCATGGGCGACAGTCAACCGGACGGTGAATAGAAGTTTCAATACCTATTGCCCAAAGCGAAGGAAAACTCCACCCGTCCGGTTGCCGTCGCCGTCGCGCCGCCGCACTCGCGGACCGCACCGTGGCGCACGCGGCCGGGCCCTACCGCGCTCACTACCGCGCCCACGGGCCACGGCGGCACCGCATCCGGTCACCGAGAGTGGACGGTCCCGGCCTTCCCCCACCCCCCGCTCCGTCCCCTTTGCTCTGCAGCCATATCGGCACCGGACACGCCACGTGAGCGGTGCGCATGTGGATGCAGAGCAAAGGGGAGCGTGAAGGGTGCAACGGCGGGACCACGCCTTCCGGCAAAACCCCTGGTCAGGAGGCACCAGCAGCGGCGGTACAGGAAAGGCAGGCCCGTTGCGCCGCCGGATTCGCTCACGCAGAGTCATGTTGCGGGCGAGTCGAGGTCCGGTTACGCATCGTCACCGACGCAGGCCGGCATGCGTGGCTCGCCTGGCAGTCCGCGTGCCGCGTCCGGAGTTCACGACCGCACCGGGGCCCGGGACGCGAGACGTGAGAAGGGCACGGCCTGGTGGCCGTGCCCTTCTCGCTCGTCTCACCCGGGGAGGGTCACTCCCCCGGCGTCGACTTGGCGATCTGCATCAGGAACTCGATGTTGGTGCGGGTCTGCTTTAGCTTGTCGAGCAGCAGGTCCAGCGCCGCCTGCGAGTCCAGCGAGTGCAGGACCTTCCGGAGCTTGTGGATGATGGCCAGCTCCTCCGGCGCGAGCAGGATCTCCTCCTTGCGCGTGCCGGACGGGTGGATGTCGATGGCCGGGAAGATGCGCTTGTCGGCGATCTTCCGGTCCAGCTTCAGCTCCGCGTTGCCGGTGCCCTTGAACTCCTCGAAGATGACCGTGTCCGCCATGGACCCGGTCTCCACCAGCGCGGTGGCGAGGATGGTCAGCGAGCCGCCGTTCTCGATGTTGCGGGCCGCACCCAGGAAGCGCTTCGGCGGGTAGAGCGCGGTGGAGTCGATACCACCCGACATGATCCGGCCGCTGGCCGGCGCCGCCAGGTTGTACGATCGACCGAGACGGGTCACCGAGTCGAGCAGCACGACCACGTCGTGGCCCAGCTCGACCAGGCGCTTCGCCCGCTCGATCGCCAGCTCGGCCACCGTGGTGTGGTCCTGCGGCGGACGGTCGAACGTCGCCGCGATGACCTCACCCTTCACCGACCGCTGCATGTCGGTGACCTCTTCGGGCCGCTCGTCCACCAGCACCACCATCAGGTGGCACTCCGGGTTGTTGTGCGTGATCGCGTTCGCGATGGCCTGGAGCACCATCGTCTTGCCCGCCTTCGGCGGCGACACGATCAGCGCGCGCTGGCCCTTGCCGAGCGGCATGACCAGGTCGATGACCCGGGTGGTGAGGATGTGCGGCTCGGTCTCCAGCCGCAGCCGCTCCTGCGGGTAGAGCGGGGTGAGCTTGTAGAACTCCGGCCGGCGCTTCGCCTCCTCCGGCTCCATCCCGTTGATGGTGTCCAGCCGCACCAGCGGGTTGTACTTGTCCCGCCGCTGCTCGCCGTCGCGCGAGGAGGCGCGCACCGCACCGGTGATGGCGTCACCGCGCCGCAGACCGTACTTCTTGATCTGCGACATCGAGACGTAGACGTCGTTCGGGCCGGCCAGGTAGCCGGTGGTCCGCACGAAGGCGTAGTTGTCGAGCACGTCGATGATGCCGGCCACCGGGACGAGGACGTCGTCCTCGCCTACCTGCGGCTCGCGCTCGCGCCCGCCGTCGCCGGTGCCACCGCCCTCTGCACGCTCACCGCGGCCACGGCGGCGGTCGCGGAACCGGCTGCGCCGGCCGCGCCGGCCGCCGCTCTCGTCGTCGTCGCCGTCGTTGTCACGCTCGATGCGCTGGCCCCGGTCGCCGCGCTCGTTGCGGTCGCCGCGCTCGGCACGCTCGCCGCGCTCGTTGCGGTCACCGCGCTCCGCACGCTCGCCACGGTCGCCCCGCTCGTTGCGGTCGCCCCGCTCGGCACGCTCGCCCCGCTCGGCACGCTCGCCCCGGTCGGCACGCTCGCCGCGCTCGGCACGGTCACCGCGCTCGGCACGGTCACCGCGCTCGGCACGGTCACCGCGCTCGGCACGCTCGCCCCGCTCACGGCCACGGCCCTCGCCCCGGTCGGCGCGCTCGCCGGCCTCGGCCTCTTCCACACGGGTCTCCGCCGGACGGGTCTCCGCCGGACGGGCCTCCGCCGGACGGGTCTCCGCCGGGCGGGCCTCCGCCGGACGGGTCTCCGCCGGGCGCGTCTCCGCCGGACGGGCCTCCGCGGCCCGTGCCTCGGAGGCGGCGGTCCGGCTGCGCCGGGTCCGGCCACGGGGCTCCGTCTCGACCGCCGCCGGCTCCGCCGGAGCCTGCTCCACGGTGCGCCGCTCGGCCGCCGGCCGCTCGGTGGTCTCGCGGACCTCGGCGCGGGCCTCCTCACGGGTGGCAGCGGCAGCGGCCGCGGCCGCGACCTCGGCCCGCGGTCGAGGGGTCCCGGCGGCGGCGCCGCCCTGCCGCTCGGAGATCGCGCTGATCAGCTCGCCCTTGCGCATGCGGGCCGTGCCCGAGATGCCGAGCGAGGCGGCCAGGCTCTGCAGCTCCGGCAGCAGCATTGCCGACAGGCCGGTGCCGCTACGCCGACGACGGGCGGGGGCGGCGGCGGTGGTGGCATCGCCAGCGACGTTGGAAACATCCGACGTCACGTCGGTGGTGTCGCTCAATGGATTCCTTCCCTCGATAGGCCGGGACTGCCCGGAGTCGAAAAGCCAGGTGGCCGGGCGGCCTCGGTGCACCCGCCTCGCATGGACGCGTCGCGGGAGTCTGTGACACAGCAGCCGGTCGGTTTCCCGACTCACCAAACGTCGGTGAGCGGGTCTCGCCGTTTGCGGCGACCTGTGAACACTGCGGTGCGGCGTGGGCCTAGGCAGGGGTGACGGGCTGACCGCCGAAAGCTTCGGGGGTGCGCCGACCCGCAGGGAGATCGCATGCTTCGCGGCTGTGCTAAGTCTAGAGCGTAATCAACTCTTCCGACCTGCGGCAACAGGGTCCCGCTCTGCGTGTCCCAGTCTACCCCGGGCGACCTGTGCTCCGCTCCCGTCTGGATCCAACCGCCAGACCTGCCAACCTGTTCCCGGGTCGAGGCCCTCGGGCGGGTCGGTCAGGGCCAGGACGGTCGGCCCCGCACCGCTGATCACAGCGGCCACACCGACCCCACGCAGCGCTTCCACCAGGTCGGCGCTGCCCGGCATCCCGTCGGCGCGGTAGTCCTGGTGCAGCCGGTCGACCGTGGCCGGGAGCAGCAGACCGGGCTCGGCGGTCAGCGCGTGCACCAGCAGCGCGGCGCGGCCGGCGTTCAGCGCCGCGTCAGCGTGGGGCACGGTGGCCGGCAGCGCGGCCCGCGCGGTCGCCGTCAGGCCGCGCTCCGCCGGCACGAAGACCGTCGGTCGTACGCCGTCGGCGACCGGCAGCGACACCGCCCGGGCGCCGGAGGGCTCGGTCCAGGCCAGGGTGAAGCCGCCGAGCAGGCACGGCGCCACGTTGTCCGGATGGCCCTCGATCTCGGCGGCGAGGCGCAGCGCGGCGGCGTCGTCGAGGCGCTTCTCGCCGTCGGTGACCAGCGCGCGGGCCAGCAGCACGCCGGCGACGATCGCCGCGGACGAGGAGCCCAGCCCACGGGCCTGCGGGATGCGGTTGACGCACTCCACGGCCAGCCCGGGCGGCTGCCCGCCGAGCACGTCGAAGGCCGCCCGCATGGCGCGGACGACCAGGTGCCGGTCGTCGGCCGGCAGCTCCCCGGCGCCCTGCCCGGTCACGACCACCGTGACGCCCCGCGCCGTCACCTCGGCGGCCACGTCGTCGTGCAGCGCCAGGGCGAGCCCCAGGGCGTCGAACCCCGGCCCCAGGTTGGCGCTGGTGGCGGGGACCCGGACCCGGACCGGGCCGGAGGTGAAGTTCGTCGGCACGGGCTCATGCTAGGGCTCCGCACCGACGACGCGGGTCTCCGCCCGCCGGATGGGACGGGACCGGAGGGCCGCCCCCGCAGGACGGTGGGCACCCCCGCCGGTCCGTTAGCCTGACCCGACCGACGGCGGCTGGAGGCAGGGATGCGCGAACTCGGGTACGTGGCGACGGTGACCGCCTTCCAGGCGCCCACGGCGCTGGTGCTGCTGGTCGGCCTCGTACTGGCTGCGACGGCCGGGCGGCGGCTGCCCCGAAAGCCCCGGCTGCTGGCGCTGTCCGGGCTCAGTGTGCTGCTGGTCAACGCGGTGCTCAGCGTGGCCTGGACCCTGCTGCTGCCCCGCGCGTTCGACTTCGACTGGGGGCGCTCGAACTTCCAGCTGATGAACCTGGCCTACGGCGGGCTGCAGGCCCTGACGTACCCGATCGGGACGGGTCTGCTGATCGCGGCGGTGCTGGCCGGGCGGCGGGCGGGCGGCGCGGAGGCCGGCCCGTTCGGCGGGCGACCGCTCGCCGGCGGCGCGCCGGTGCCGGCGACCGCCCCGGTGCCGACCGGCCAACCGGTGCCGACCGCCCCGCCTGCGCCGCCGACCGGCCCGGGGTGGACCGCGGAGGGCGGCGCCGACGTGCCGGCGCAGTGGGGCGGCCGATCCCGGCCGGACGCGCCGACGGGCACCGGGACCGACCGGCCCTGACGGCCGGGCGGGTCAGCGGGCGCCGCCCGGAGCGGGCCGCGGCTGACCGCCGGCTGCGCGGGCGGGTCAGTGGGCGGCGCTCGGGGCCGGCTGCTGGGCCGGGTTCGTGAGCGAGAGCCGGCGGGTGGCGATCCGCCAGCCGACCGCGTAGACCACCGTGACGAGGCCGCAGCTGGCCAGCACCACCCGCTCGTCCACGGTGTCCACCACGGCGGCCACCGCGAGCTGGCTGATCGAGACGGCGAGGGTCGCCAGCATCATGTCGGTGGCGAAGACGCGGCCCCGCAGCCGGTCCGGCACCTCGCCCTGGAGGGCGAAGTTCGACATCACCCAGTTGCTGCCGCCCGCGAAGTGGGCGACGAAGACCAGGACCAGCACCAGCGGGAACCAGTTGGCGACCGAGGTGCCGAGGTAGGCCAGGCCGTAGAGGGACATGGACAGCGCCAGCCCGGGCAGCAGCCAGGCCCGGTTGGTCAGCACCCGGCGCATCAGGATCGGCCCGACGAGCGCCCCCGCCCCGCGGACGGCGAAGAGCAGCCCGGTGCCGATCGGACCGACCCCGTACACCGCCGCGAGCAGCGGGAACACGGTCAGCACGCCGTTGCCGAGGCCGACCGCCGACTTCACGGTGACCAGCGCCAGCACCCTCGGCCGGTGCCCGATGTAGCCCAGCGCCTCGCGGATCGCTGGCCAGGTCCGCTGCACCAGCAGGTCCGCGTCGCGGGGCGCCTGCAACGGCCGGCGGATCAGCGTGGCCAGGCCCGCGGCGCCGACCAGGCCCACGGCCGCCACCCAGAAGCAGGCGTACGGGCCGACCGCGGCACTGAGCACGCCACCCAGAGAGGCGCCGACGACGGTCATGGTGCCCCAGGCCGAGCCCGCCACGGCGTTGCCGGCGGCCAGCTCGTCGGGGTCGAGCACGTTGGGCAGGGCCGCCTGGGCCGCCGGGGAGTAGAACGCCTTGGCGACCGCCACCACCCCGATCCCGACCATCGCCAGCCAGGCGGTCCCGGCGCTACGCACCCCGAGCAGCAGCAGCACGCCGAGCAGGGCCGCGACGTTGGAAATGATCATGATTTTGCGCCGGTCGAACCGGTCGGCGACCGTGCCCGTGTACGGCAGCAGCAACGCCACGATGCCGGTGTCGACGGCGAGCACCAGCGCGCCCCACACGCCACTGCCGGTCAGGTCCGGCAGCAGCACCAGCAGCGGCACCATGACGAACCAGTCGGCGCCGAAGACCACCAGCTCCGCGAGGAAGAGATTGCGGAAGTTCCGGTTGCGGGTGAGGACCGAGACGGTGGACGGCACGTCCGGATACCCTACCGGGCGGCGACCGGCGGGCCGGGCGTACGGCGGGTACCTGACCGAATGCGAACGCCCCCGCGGGCGGGACCCGTCGGGGGCGTTCGCGGACGTACCGCTACTCGGTCGGCGGCAGCGGGGACCTGCGGCTCTTCGGCAGCCGCAGCACCTCGAACTGGTCGGTGCCGTCCACCAGCGCGCCCGACGGCGTCGGCCGGGCCGCCGGGATCTTCTTCGGCGGCGTCTACCTGGACTACGTGCTCGGCG